>JAPWUY010000424.1 GCA_028275295.1 Thermodesulfobacteriota bacterium
AGCCCCTCGGAAAGGACCAGGAGGTGACAAGGCTGGTCCAAGTTGGGGACTCGTGGATCTACGACACAGCAGTGACCGTCGAGGAGAACGGTGTCTCCATAGGTATTGTCCACGTGGGGATGAGAAAGACCCCTCTCGACAAGATGATCCAGGAGATGGGCTTGGTATTGGGTCTTCTTTTGGTTGTGATAATTGCCCTCGCAATATTCCTGAGCCAACTTGCAGCCACTTACATCACTACTCCTTTGACCAGGCTCACGGAGGCGATGAAGAGATTGGCCAGGAATCCGGATGACTCCCTTCCTCCGATGTTGAGGCTCCCCAGATGTTGGGAGCTCAAAAATTGCAACCTCCAGGATTGCCCAGCTTACGGGAACACGAGCGCCCCTTGCTGGACCTTATTGGCCCAGGCTTTTCAGGTCACTGGCTCAGGATTTCCTAGCAGGGAAGTTTGCAGGGCATGCAAGGTTTACAGGGAAGCCCAGGGAGACGAGATAGCTCAGCTCGCCCATGCCTTTGGGGACATAATTTTGGCCATTCGAACCAAGGCCGAGGAGGTCTCCAAGTCAGAGAGAAAGAGAAAGCTCCTCTTCGATAACGATCCCAATGGGGTTTTCTTGTTTGTGCCTTCGGAAGGGAGGATATTGGAAGCAAACGCCACAGCCATGGGGATGCTGGGCTGTTGCAAAGAGGAGCTCTTGGAGAGGGATTTCATGTCCGTGCTAGAGCCTGAAGACAGGAGGATCTTCTGGGAGAAGGCCTCCTCCTCCGGCCCCGGGGAGGCCTTCGACATCCCCAAGCTGAGGGTGAAAAGGTGCAGTGGGGATACCTTGGTCGTGGATCTCCATGCCAGGGTCTTGGACCCGAGGGAGCTCGCAATGGAGTCGGAGGGCCAATGCCTTCTCATTCGCATGGTGGATGTAACAAAAAGGCTAGAGGAGGAATCCCTTCTCCTGCAAGCAAGCAAGATGGCGACCCTCGGTGAGATGGCAACTGGAGTGGCCCACGAGCTCAATCAACCCCTCAATGTGTTGAAGGTGGGGGCAGATTTTTTCAGGAAGATGGCCGAACGAAACGAGGCCATTCCCAAGGACAAGTTCCTCACCATAGCACGAAACATGAGCGAACAAGTGGACAGAGCATCGAGGATAATAGACCATCTCAGGGAGTTCGGAAGAAAGTCGGAGTTCCAACTCTACCCCACCGACGTGAACGAGGCCATAAGAGGGGCCTTCACCCTCCTCGGACAGCAGCTGGCCCTGAGGCAGATAAAGGTGGAGCTGGACCTCGATCCTCAGCTCCCGGAGATCCTCGCGGACAAGAATAGGCTGGAACAGATCTTCCTGAATCTCATTACCAATGCCAGGGACGCCATGACCGCCAGGGACGATGGAGCCCCAAGGAGGCTCAGGGTGACATCGAGGCTCCGTGGAGACAAAGTCCTGGTTGAATTTTCGGACACGGGTGTGGGGATGACGGAGGAGGTCAAGAGGCGAATCTTCGAGCCCTTCTTCACAACCAAACCTCCAGGAGAGGGTACGGGTCTGGGACTCTCCATAAGTTACAATTTGGTCAAGGATTTCAAGGGGACCATAGAGGTGGAATCCGAGCCTGGAAAGGGCGCCACCTTTCGATTGACCTTTCCGGCAAGAAGGGAGTCGGAATCCCATGGAGAAGAGGCTGCTTCTCATAGATGATGAAAGGCCAATCCTGGAAGTTCTCGGAATCTCCTTGGCTGCCGAGGGATACGAGGTCTTCACTGCGGAATCGGGCTACCAAGGGCTGGAAATATTCGAGAGGGAGAAGCTCAAGCTCGTCGTCACAGATATAAAGATGCCAGGCATGGACGGAATAGAGGTCTTGAAAAGGGTCAAGACCTTGAACCCTGAGGCCGAGGTTGTCGTCATAACGGGCCACGGAGACATGGAGTCTGCCATTGCGGTGTTGAGGGAGGGAGCCTCTGATTTCATAACAAAGCCCATAAAAGAGGAGGCCCTCCTTTTAGCCCTGAGAAGGGCTGAGAGAAAGATAGAGATGGCCGATCTCATCAAGCAATACACACTGGGCCTCGAGGAAAAGGTGGCACAATACAAGAGGGAACTGGAGTTGGCCCAGGAGGAGCTTCTCAAGAGGGAGAGGCTCGCGACCATAGGGGAGACCGTGGCTGGGCTTGCCCATTACATCAAGAACATCCTCAACGCCCTCAAGGGAGGAGCTTACAAGGTGAACAGTGGGCTAGCCAAGTCCGACAGGCGACTTCTGGAAGAAGGGTGGCAGATGGTTCAGAGGAACATAGAGAGGATATCCCAGCTCTCACTGGACCTTCTGGATTTCTCCAAGGAGAGGGTGCCGGATCGAACGCCATGCGACCCCCGGTCCCTTGTCCAAGAGGCGGCCTCCATCATCCAGCCCTTGGCGGATGAGAACAATGTGGAATTGAGGCTCCACCTGGAGGAGGTGGGGGAGGCCTATTGGGACAAGAGGGGGATCCACAGGGTGCTCGTGAACCTGGGGACGAACGCGGTGGACGCATGCAGATTCGACCCCGAAAGGGGTAAGAGGTTCGTGGTCGCCATGTCATTGGGTTTGGAGAAAAGCCCCTCAGGAGAGGAGAGGATAGTGATAGAGGTCTCCGACAACGGCTCCGGAATGGACGAGGAGACCAGGGAGAAGGTCTTTTCTCGATTCTTCAGTACCAAAGGAGGACAGGGAACCGGGTTGGGTCTTCTCTTGAGCAAGAAGATCGTGGAAGAACATGGTGGCCAAATCTCCTTCGATTCGACTCTGGGTCAGGGGACCAAGTTCAAGGTAGTGCTTCCAAGGGGATCCCGGTTGTGACAAAGGGTCCAGATTTTTCTC
>JAPWUY010000423.1 GCA_028275295.1 Thermodesulfobacteriota bacterium
TTGCAAAAGGCTATGAGTTCCTCCTCCGTGGCCGACTCTCCCGGCTTGAGCACAATAGCCGCCTTCACAGCCTCCCCCCACTTCTCGTCAGGAACGCCGAAGACAGCCGCTTCCAGGACCTTGGGGTGCATGTACAGGACGTTCTCGACCTCTGTGGAATACACGTTCTCACCACCCGTGAGAATCATGTCCTTCTTTCTGTCCACTATGTTGACATAGCCCTCCTTGTCCACCACAGCCAGGTCGCCAGTTTTGAGCCAGCCATTCTGGAAAGCGGCCTTGGTCTCCTCGGGAAGGTTCCAGTATCCAGGTGTCACTGTATCTCCCCTGACCCATATCTCCCCCACCGTCTTGTCATCTGGCGGAACTGGCCTTCCCTCCTCGTCAACCACCTTTAGCTCCACTGCTATGAAGGGCCTTCCGGTTCGCGCCTTGAAATTGAGCTGCTCCTGAGGGGAAAGAGATGCGAGGTGCTCCTTCAGGATGCTGAGGGTGAGATATGGGCTCGTCTCAGTCATGCCATAGGTTTGGATGTAGTCGCAACCGAATGTCTCGATTATGCTCCTCACCACCTCGGTCGCAATCGGGGCTCCGCCGCTCAGTATGACCCTCAGGCTCGAATAATCGTGGGATCGGGCCTCAGGGTGCTTCACCATCAGATTGAGCATAGTGGGAATGAGATTGCTTATTGTGACCCTCTCCCTCTCTATGGTCTCCAGGACCACCTCTGGCGAGAATTGGGGTATCATCACATGCCTTCCCCCAACCCAGCTTATGGCGAAGGTGGCCCATGCATCCGCCAGATGGAACATCGGGGCTACATGGGCCCAGACGTCTCTATCCGTGAGGTGAAGTTCAGCGATGGTGCCCAAGGCATGGACGCACACGTTCTTGTGGGTGAGCATTACCCCCTTGGGCCTTCCTGTGGTCCCGCTCGTGTAATACAAATGGGCTACTTGGTTCTCTTCAACCGGCTCCGGGCTGATCCACCGGTTTTTTTCTCCCAGTGCCTCCTCGTATTCCACCTCGTCGAGTCCCGAGTCCAAGGAGGAGGCCCCATCCATCCACACGATACCCTCCAAGGGCACGCCATGGGAGATGGTCCCGGTGACGAGGTCCCGAAATCTGCTATTCGCGAGGAGCCATCTCGAACCAGAATCCCTGATTATGTATGCTAGCTCCCCGGCCGAGAGCCTGAAGTTGAGGGGATTCAAAATCCCACCTAGCGCTGCGAGGGCATAGTAAGCTTCCAGGAACCTGTGGCTGTTGAACTCGAGTATGGCAACCCGATCCCCCTTGGATATTCCACGGTCTCTCAAAAAAAGGGCTAGACAGCTAGCCCTAAAGCCCACCTCCTCGTAAGTAAGCCTCTTTTGCCCGTCGACAACTCCTATCTTTTCCGGATATAGTTCCAGGGCTTTCTGCAAGGTCATCCAGATGTTCATGGAAGGCGCCTCCGGTTTCCCCTTCTCGGGCTTCCCGCATCCGATTCTGGGAACTCAAGTGGGATTTTACCGGAGGCCACCTCCACTCTCAAGGCGGGATCATTCTTCCCAGGGAAGACCCTTTTTGCCGAAGTGGCCGTAGTTGGTGGTTTGCCTGTAAATGGGTCTCAGAAGGCCCAACCTCTCTATTATGGCCGCTGGCCTGAAGTCGAACTGTCTGACGAACTCGGCTGCAGCCCTCTCGTCCCCTGTTCCGAAGGTCTCGACCTTAACGGAGGCGGGCTTGGCCACGCCTATCATATATGCCACCTGAATTTCAGCCCTTCTCGCGAGCCCCTCTTTCACTAGCTGCCTAGCGACAAACCTGCAGAAGTATGCTCCGCTTCTGTCCACTTTGGAAGGATCCTTTCCACTGAATGCCCCCCCTCCGTGACGGGCTGCCCCACCGTATGTGTCCACTATGATCTTTCTGCCCGTGACTCCGCAGTCCGCAGAGGGACCTCCCTGAATGAAGCTCCCCGTAGGGTTGACCCTTATCTCGATTTCCGGATAAAACCACGAATCCAGAGCCCTGGGGGCGAGGTGCTGCCTCACATAGGCCATGATGGTCTCCCTGTCCACCTCGGCGGAATGCTGGGCCGAAACCAGTATCCTGGCCACCCTGACTGGCGTTCCGTTCTCATATTCCACCGTGACCTGGGTCTTACCATCTGGCCTGAGCCACGGAAATTGGCCACTTTTTCTGTCCTCAGCCAGTCCCCTCGCTAGCCTGTGGGCCAGTATTATGGGGAGGGGCATGAGCTCTGGAGTCTCGTCCGTCGCGTACCCGAACATTATGCCTTGATCCCCGGCCCCTTGCTCCTTGTCCATGTTGGTTGTGGCATCCACTCCTCGGGCTATCTCAGGGGCTTGTCTGGTTATGAGCTTCACGACCTTCACTGTATCTGCCCTGAAGGGCTGGTCCTCGTAGGTGTAACCGATCTCCCTTATAGCCTCCCTAGCCACCTTTTCATGATCGACAATTGCCGAGGATGTGATCTCGCCCGCCAAGATCACGTGGTCCTCTTTACATAGCACCTCGCATGCTACCCTCGCCCTAGGATCCTGAGCTATGTGTTCATCCAGGATGGAATCAGCGATATAGTCGCACACCTTGTCCGGATGTCCCTCGCAGACGGATTCGCTCGTAAATAGGGTGGTGTGTCCTCCCAAAGCGAGGCCTATTCCAGCATGCTTTTTCATTTTTGACTTCCTCCCTTCTCAATCATACTTTCCAGGACTAGCTTGAAGACGGATGCAAGCCCCGGATGAGGTCCATTTTGCAGGTGGCTGGGAAGATCGAAAGTGGAACGTATTTCTTCCGCGGGTACTAGAGGTGTGGTCTGGTAGGTCCCAAAAACGTGAAGCCCTCCTT
>JAPWUY010000425.1 GCA_028275295.1 Thermodesulfobacteriota bacterium
TCGTATCCTTTGGGAAGCCTTTGGATGAATTCGTGGGCCCCGGCCTTCTTCGCCGCCTCGATTATCTCCGAGAGATTGGCCCCCGGCTTCCCGTAGGATATGTTTTCCGCTATGGTCAAAGGCATGAGAAAAGGATCTTGCAAGACTATGGCAACTTGTGACCTGAGGCTATCGAGGGAGATCTCCCTCACATCCTTCCCATCTATGAGGACCTTCCCTTCCCATGGATCGAGAAGCCTGGGGATAAGGCTCACCAGGGTGCTCTTGCCGGAGCCAGTGGGCCCCACTATGGCGATGGTCTCACCAGGCATGACGGCAAAAGAGATATCCCTCAGCACCGGCCTCTGGAGCTCGTATCCCACTGTGACTTTCTCGAACTTCACCTCTCTCCCCTTGGGGGAGCTCGGAGGCATGGGTCTTGCGCCGGGCATCTCCCGGATCTCCTCGTTTTCCGCCATCACTTCCAGGACCCTTCTAGCCCCTCCTTTTGCGGAAGCGAGGCCTGAAGCCAGGTAAGCCAGAGTGGTCATTGGTCCATAGAGGGAACCGAGGTAAGTGAGAAAGACGAGGAGCCCCCCCACTGTGAGGGTCTCTTTCACTGCATGTATTCCACCTATGCCCATGATCAAGGCGGTGCCCACAGCTATAACCCCTCCCACCGCCACCTTGAATTCCAGTTGGGAGGCCACTGCCCTCAGGTAAGCTTCCAAGGTCTTCATGGACATGAGCCTGAATTTGCTGAGTTCCCTCATCTCTCCACCAAATGCTTGCACAACTGGAAGAGCAGTGAGGGTCCTCTCCGCCATGGCCATCATTTGCCCCTCCATGTTCTGCTGCTCATAAGTCCTCTCAGCCATGGGACGGGCGAATACCTTTATGAGAAGGCCGAGGGGAGGAGCCACCATCATGGCGAGGATCGAAAGGGATCTGTCCATATTCCACATCACTGTGAAGAGAGCCAAAAGGGTGCAAATGGCCTGGATGGACGGGATTGCCACGTCTATCACCAGCTGCCTCACGCATCCTGTGTCGTGGGTCACCCTCCTCAAGAGATCTCCCGTCATCTGCCTCCCGTGAAAGCGCAGGGACAGCCTTTGGAGACGATCGAAGAGATCCCCTCCCAGATCCATTGACATCCTCGTCCCGACCCCTGTCTCCAGATACGTCTTCGCGGTGTGGGCAGCCTGGTTGGCCAGGTAGATGAGAACGGTGGCCGCTGCCAACCACCCTATGAGACCGATGGTCCCATGGGTCCCAGGCAGGACCTTTATCCAGCTCAGGCCATCGGGCAAGGGCTCTTCCGAAAACACGTAATCCACCAGGATCTTTACAGGCCAAGGCCCCAGAGTCTCGAGCCCCACGTTGCAGAGCATTAGCGCCCCTATGAGTGCAAGGGTCTTCCAGTAAGGGAGGGCATACTTGAGGAGCTTGATCCACCAGCCTCTCACGCAACCCCCTCCTTTGACAGAAGCCAGAACTGATGAAGGTGGAGTCTCGCATATGTTCCCTGGGCTCTCAGAAGTTCCTCGTGAGTCCCCCACTCCACTATCCTTCCTCCTTCCACAACCACTATCTTGCTGGCCTTTCTGGCAGTGGAGAGCCTGTGGGCTATTATTATGGTAGTCCTGCCGTGCACCAGGGCCTCCACAGCCTTCATTATCTCCGCCTCTGTCTTGGCATCGACATCGGAGGTGGGTTCGTCCAGGATCAGGATCGGTGCGTCCTTCAGGATGGCCCTAGCTATTGCTATGCGCTTCCTCTCGCCCCCAGAGAGGGTGGCGCCCTTTTCCCCCAAGACTGTATCGTATCCCCTGGGAAGCCTCACTATGAAATCGTGGGCACGAGCCAGCCGGGCTGCCTCCTCTATTTCCCTTTGAGTGGCATTGGGTCTACCGTAAGCTATGTTCTCCGCTATGCTCACTGGCATGAGAAAGGGATCTTGCATTACCAGGGCGACCTGTGCCCTGACACTCGAGAGGCTGTAATACCTCACATCGTGACCGTCCATGGTCACTTTTCCTTCCCAAGGATCGAAAAACCTGGGAATGAGGGAGACCAGGGTGCTTTTCCCAGCTCCGCTGGGCCCGACTATTGCCACCATTTCTCCAGGTCTCGCTTCAAGCCAGATGTCCTCGAGGACTGGCCTTCCCTCCTCGTATCCGAACGTCACTCCTTCCAGCCTCACCACTCTTCCTTTGGGAGACTTGGCAGGGGGAAGAGGTCTCGCCCCCGGAGTCTCCTTCACCTCTTCTGGAGCCCCCAGGACCTCCATCACCCTTTCCACACTGGCCTTCACTGATCTCAAGTTCCCGTAAGTCCTCAAAAGCTCCTGGGTGGCGTCATGCCAGGAGCGGAGGTAACTGAGGAACACTATGAGATCTCCCACTGACATGGCATCCGCCAGGACCCTTTTCCCCCCGAAAAAAAGCACCAAGGCGCTGCCCATGGTGAGGGCCAGACCATTTACCATCCCGTACACGTTGCTGAATAGACTCCCCCTCTGAGTAGCCAAGGTGGCATCCTGTGCCAGGCGATGGAAGGCCCTCCGGTTGAGCATCCTCGTGCCGAATGCTTGCACCAATGGGATTGCTGTCAAGGTCTGGTGCACGAATGTGAGAAGGCGACTCTCCGCTTCCCTCGTCACAGCAGTTGTCCTCTGGAGCTTCTCTCCGAAGAACATGGCGGAGGCCGCAAGTGCTGGTATGGCGATGAGAGTGATCGTAGTGAGGCCGGGATCCAGACGCCAGGCCACAAGTCCCATGCTCAGTATGGTCAGGATCTGATGAGCTGGACCCACAAGGAGCCCATGGGCCAGGCCGTAGAGACAGTAAGTGTCGCCAGTGAGCCTGCTCAGGGA
>JAPWUY010000426.1 GCA_028275295.1 Thermodesulfobacteriota bacterium
AAGCTCAGATCAACCCTTCTTGCAGGAGGAGGAGCTGCAGTTGCAGCTTTGGGAGGCCAGTTCTTCCTCTTGAGGAGAAAAAGGGCGAGACGGTGATCCGCAAGGCCAAGAACCCGAGAAAAGGGGCAGATCTGAAGGAGCTAGCCCACAGGGTCGTGGAGATAATAAGGAGGCTCGAGGAGAGATACCCGAATCCCAGGACAGCCCTCTCCTTTTCCAACCCCCTGGAGCTCCTTGTGGCCACTGTGCTTTCTGCCCAGTGCACGGACGAGAGGGTCAACCAGGTCACTCCCTCCCTCTTTTCCAAGTACAGGACCCCCTGGGACTATGCCAATGCCGATCTCGGGAAGCTCGAAGAGGAAGTGAGGCCCACGGGCTTCTATAGACAAAAGGCCAGAACTCTTCAAGCCATAGGCAAGGCCCTCGTGGAGAAGTTCCAAGGGAGGGTGCCGGGGACTTTGGAAGAGCTCGTGAGCTTGCCGGGGGTGGGTAGAAAAACAGCCAACCTGGTATTGTCCGAGGCCTTCGGCATTCCTGGGATCGTTGTCGATACCCATGTTCAGAGGGTATCCAGGAGAATAGGGTTGACCCAGGAGGATGACCCAGAGGCGATCGAGTACGATCTCATGGAGATATGTCCGAGGGAGGACTGGTCCAAGCTCTCCAACCTTTTGATCTGGCACGGAAGGAAAACCTGTGTCGCCAGAAAACCCAAGTGTGGAAGCTGTGACATAAGGGAGCTCTGCCAATACCCGGACAAGACAGAATCAGTGTGAGAAATCCCTGGGAAAACCGAGGCCCCTTTTGTGCCCTCCCCAAAGACCAAGCCTGAAGAAACTCGAAAGTGGAGGATTCCATGAGCGTTGACCAGTGGTTGAAACAAGTCATAAGGGAGTTCATGCGCGATCCCAAGGAGAACAACCTGGGAGATCCTTTCCGAGAGCCGGCATTCGGCGATCCTCTTGTGGGATTCGGGAAAGGAGATGATCCCCTTTTCCAGGAGATGAAGGAACATGTGGGCCCTTTCCACATGACCCCCCTCGAGATATTCCAGAAAAGCTTTCCCGATGAGAAGGTGACAGCTGCGGAGCTCACGGTCATCTCCTGGGTCCTCCCCCAGACAGAGGCGACAAAGAAAGACAACAGGACGCAGGACTTCTATCCCTCGGAGAGGTGGGTTAGGGCCAGAATGTTCGGGGAGAAGGTAAACGACAGGCTGAGAGCCCACGTGGTGGAGACACTCCAGCAAAGAGGCATTAAGGCTGTGGCTCCAGTTCTGAGTCCGTTTTTCAAGAGGGTCGACTCCGAAAAATTCGTCTTCGCGTCCACATGGTCCGAAAGACACGTCGCTTTCGTGGCTGGTTTAGGGACATTCGGCCTCTGCGATGGGCTGATTACGCCCCTGGGCAAGGCCATGAGACTAGGATCCGTTGTCGCGAAGGTGGACATTCCGCCATCGCCGAGACCTTACAAGGACTACAGGGAGTACTGTCTATTCTTCAGCCACGGAACGTGTGGGAAATGCATCTCCAGGTGCCCTGTCGGAGCCTTGAGCGAGAAAGGACATGACAAGAGGAAGTGCGAGGCTCATCTTAGGCCCACAATCAGAGATTACGCGAGGGAGAAATTCGGAATCGACCAGGCTTACGGTTGTGGACTTTGTCAAACAGGAGTGCCCTGTGAGAGCAAAATACCCCTTGTGGAAGAGGGGAAGTGATGGAACGTGGATAATGAACCTGAGGAGGTGAAAGATAGCGTCATGAAGACTTGGCCGAAATCCACTATGACTCTTCCATGCGGGGAGGATTGAGACCCTTCCCCATAGTCGTCTAGGTTACTGAGGGGGTTGGGACCCCCGACATGACGGGATTATGGTGAACGCTAGGGTGAGCGGAGTTTCTCTAGTCTGAGGAGTGAAAGGCCTTGTACATCACATCCTTCGTTCATAGGGAGGCCCTCTTCGATCTCGCGAACAGGTGGCTGTGCGCACAGCTGCACCCTGGAGATGGGCTTCTCGTAACCAAGATCCTCATCTCAGATGGGTTTGTCCTCGGTGAAACCCTGGAGAGCCTCATAAGGGATCTCCTGGGGAGAATCCACGCTGGCCCGATCCATCTGAGAAGGATACACCTCAAGGGCGAGCTGAGAGAGGTCCTCTGCGAGAGTGTGACCGATCCCGATCCGAGAAGCTTGGAGCTCATAGAGAACTACCGGTCGAAGCCGGAATTCTATTACAGGGACGTTCCCATAAATGGGGCGCTCGCCCTGGACGAGAGGGGGAGACTCTTGGGGCTATATCGTTTGAAGAGGCCCAGGAGGATCGCCGAGAAGGCCAACAGATACATAGCCAATTGGATATACCAGACGGTCCAGAGCAAAGCCAGGAGGATGGCTGAGGAGAGGGCCAGGGTCTTGAGGATTCCGCTGGAGCTTCTCATCACTCCAGAGGAGGAGATGGCGAGGGAGTTCATCCAGGCAGAGGAATCCATAGCAAAGGCCTTCAAAGAGGGGACCATCCGGATGGATCGGGAAGCCCTGACCATAAACGACATAGGCGGTATAAAGATAGTGGCGGAAGAAGATCGGTTGAGGAGATTGGAGGAGTCCATCTCCCAGGACCCTTGTATCGAGATATTGGAAAGGGAGGATCACACAGGAGACTACAAGGCTCGAACCCTCATCCTGAAAGTGCGATGGGACAGGGAGCAGGTCTCCAAGGCCTTTATCGGAAAGAGGGCTTGGGAGCGCTACGTGAACCGGGGAATCCCGGTGGAAGAGCTCCAGAAGGGGATAGACCCCTGGCTCGAAGATGCTGCCTCTGACCTCGTTGTGGAGATCATCTTGTCCACCATGG
>JAPWUY010000427.1 GCA_028275295.1 Thermodesulfobacteriota bacterium
CTCTCACTTTTGGTCGAAAAACCCCCAGTTGCCATCGTGGTGAAGGAGTGACACACGGAATCGAAGAACCCCATGCCTCCTAGACAAAGAAGCAACACCTCTGTGGCTGTTATCACCACGTAGGTCTTCCACAATAGCCTTGCTGTATCGGCTATCTTTGGCCTCAATTTTTCGAGGAAAGGGCCTGGCACCTCTGCCCGAAAAAGCTGCACGGCTCCCACTCCGAGAAGAGGCAAGATAGCGACCCCCAAAGCTATGATTCCCAGGCCTCCCAACCATTGGGTCATGGCTCTCCACAGGAGGATGCTCTTGGGGAGATGCTCTACTTTGGGAAGAACAGAGGCTCCTGTTGTCGTGAACCCTGAGACAATCTCGAACAGAGCATCAATGGGGGAAAAATGGCCTGAGAGAACAAACGGTGCTGCCCCGCACGCACTCGCCACTAGCCATCCAAAGGACACTATGGCGAAGGCTTCCCTTCTTCCAAGGGCTATCTTCCCCCTCAGGCCCCAAAGGCTACCTATTGCTCCCAGGCAGGCTGACACCAGGATGGACCATAGGAAGTCCAAGCCCTCGGGCTCCTTCTCGGCCATGCCCACTGCCATGGGCACGAGCATGGTCCCGCTCACACACAGGACGAGAAACCCGAGTACCCCCAAGACCTGGCGCATCTCACCAATAATCCAATTTGACGCTCACGACCCTCTCCAATAACTTGAGCGAGTCGGATGAGACCACTATTGCCACTTTGTCCCCCGGGTCGATCCTAGTGTCCCCTGTGGGTATAATCACCTCCTGCCCCCGTGTGACTGCCCCCACCAGAATTCCCCTCGGAAGCCGGAGATCCTTGATGGGGGAGGATACCAGGTCCGAGGTCTCCAGGGCCTCCACTTCTATGATCTCCGCTTGCCCCTCGGGAAGGGTGACCACATTAGCCACTCTTCCCCTACGGACAAACTGGAGTATCTTGTTGATGGCTATCACGGATGGGCTCACAACGACATCGACACCGCTTTGGTAAGCCAAGGAGACGTACTGGAGGCGATTGGCCAAGGCCAGAACCCTCCTGCATCCCATTCTCTTGGCCAGAAGGCACAGAATTATGTTTTTCTCGTCCTCGCCTGTCAAGGCCATGAATACATCCGCTCTGTCCACCCCCTCCTCCCTCATCAGGTCAGTCGAGGTGAAGTCTCCCTTGAGCACAGTGGCCCCGTCCAACTGAGATGCCAGAAATTCGCATCTCTCCTCGCTTGGGTCCACTATGGAGACCTGGACGTCCTTGGCCTCTAGCCCCTTGGCGACCTCCAAAGCCATGGAGCTCCCTCCGAAGATCATAGCCCTCCTCGTGGGTCTTGATTCCAGTGTGTTGGGGTGGTGGAAAACTCTTCCTATGGCCTCCCTGGTTCCCAGGAGGTACACCAGGTCATTGGGTTCGATTTTGTCCTCACCTCTCGGGATTATAGCCCTCTCTCCCCTGATGAGAGCCGCCACCACGAGATGAGGATCTGGAAGGCTCCTTCGTAGATCCTCGAGACGCCTTCCAGTCATGAGGTGGCTTCCGTCTGCTACGAAAGATGCGAGCCTGATGCGGCCATCAGCCAGGTCAACTACGTCTTTGGCCCACGGGACTTCGAGCACCCGGACAATGTTCTCCACTACCTCTCTGTTGGTATTGACCACAAGGTCTATTCCCAATCGCTCTGGTCCCATGAGCCTCGAGTTGTTAGCGTACTCCGGGTCCCTTATCCTTGCTATTTTCTTGGGAACTCTGCTCTGGAGGCCGGCAACTAGGCAGGAGACCATGTTCACCTCGTCGCTGTCAGTTGCGGCAATCAGGATGTCTGCCCTCTCTATCTCAGCACTTCGAAGCACGGATATGCTGCTTCCGCTCCCGCAGATGGTCCTCACATCTATGAGCTCCGAGACTCGCTCGAGCTTTTCTTGATCCTTGTCTATGACGACTATGTCTTTGAACTCGCGGGCAAGCCGAGCCGCCACATTGAATCCCACCTCGCCTGCGCCTATCACTACAATCAACATCTTTGGGGCTTGACCTCCTAGAATTTGTGAATTTCGAACCCCTGCTCTGGATAAGAGTTCCCGAGAGATCTCTTCCCCGAGGCCTCTTTGTGGCGCGACCACATGAAACCAAAGCCCATTTTACACCAGCGCAGGAACTCCGACCAACAGAATCCATGAAGTACGGAAGGAAAAGCCCTGCGGGTCTGGATCTCCACCCATGAGCTCCAATGGGATGATATCCAGGAACCCGGGACTTGATGCTTCAATTTGGGACCTTGGCCCAGTATTTTCTCCGCCATAGGGGGTCAGCTAATCCAGTGCAAAAGGTAGCGATGATCAAACAAATCCGAACCCCTCGTCCCAGGGTTTCTCGAGAAAATCCAAATGGGGGGAGCGCTTCCCCATCGAGGTTCCATGGGCAAGGGGCCCTTGCGGGTAGATGCCTAGGCCAAGCCAGTTCCGGCTTTGCGGGCGTGCGGAGCCCGCCCCCTCCGCGGGGTGGCCATCCGAGCTAGGACGGCCTAGCGGGGCAAACCCGGGGATAACGGTGGGGGCGGTTTTCTCGGAGGGGCGCGGTCTCCGCGCCCGTGTGGCAAGGCCGGATGCGAGCCGAGGCATTCCCACCGGATGGGTTGACGACGAGCCGATAGCCAAAAGGAGGCAACGTTAGGGTTGGCGTCATGCTTTCCTTGCGGGCGTGCGGAGCCCGCCCCTCCGCAGGGTGGGCTATCCAAGCTAGAACGGCCTTGCGGGGAAATCCCGGAGATGGCGCCGTAGGCGGTTTTCTCGGAGGGGCGCGGTCTCCGCGCCCGTGTGGCAAGGCCGGAT
>JAPWUY010000429.1 GCA_028275295.1 Thermodesulfobacteriota bacterium
CGTCCTTGCCTAGCTCGAATCCCATGGACTCCAGGATCTGCCTCGACCGGCCGGGGTCATGGGGGTACCTTGGGGTATTTGGGTTGTAATCGTCGTGGTCCACGGAGAGAAGACCATAAGAGGCAGCTCTTCCCCTGCCCCGGTGCGCCTTTTCAATTATCTCTTCCTGGCTTATGGCATAGGCCATGGCCTCTCTAAATCTTCTATCGTTCAGAGGAAACACGCGATGGTTGATCATGAGCTTCTTTACCCAGCCTGCCCTGTCCGCTATCACTGTCATGCCGCGACTTTCGAGCAAGGGTCTCATCTCTGGCTCGATGTTGGCCAGGTGAGCTTGGCCCGAGAGAAGAGCGGCCAGAGGGTCCGAGGCCCTGACATATATGAGTCTTTCAACCTTTGGCCGTCCCAGATAATACTCGGGGAAGGCCACATACAAGTACGTCCCCTTGGCCACATCGAAATCCTTGAACACGAAGGGACCGCAACCGACGAACGCAGCTGGCTCACCGTAGGCCTTGGGATCAGGGACCTTTTCCCAGATGTGTTTGGGCAGGATAGGCATTGTCCCCCCTACATCTTCCATGAAAGGTGCATAGGGCCTCTTGAGGAAGAATGTGACCTGATTCGGCCCCGTGGGCTCGGCTCGTTCAACGTAGTCCAAGACCACCCAACCATAGGGGTGCTTCTTGAAATACTCCACGGTAAAAGCCACATCTTCTGGGGTCACGGGCTTCCCATCATGCCACTTGGCCCCGGCAACCATCTCGAAGACGAAAGCTCTCCTGTCTCGGTCGTAATACCAGGATCTGGCCAGGGCCGGGACGATGCCGTTTTCGTCCTTCCATACCAGGGTCTCGAAGACCCAGCTCATGCGGACGTACCCGGGCCCGCGGGGATAATGCTTCCAAGGATTGGGATAGCCCCAATCTCCCTTACTATCAGCGATACGGATCTCGGCGCCATGGGCCCAAGTGGCCGTGGCCAGGACGATCAAGACGGAGAAACTCAGGAGAACTCGGAGAAAGAAACGTAGCGTTGACATCGTGGCACCTCTTTTCTAACAAGCACTCTTATCCTTGGCGGAGATCGCCTACTAAGTCCTTTTGGGGAGTTCCAATCGGCCCAGAGACAAACCGCTTCACCAAAAAAGCAAAAGCCACGAGACATATCCCTTCGGGGATGTAAGCCTTCGTGGCCGTCGTTATCTTCGCTCAGAAGTTTCGACGGGCTTCGTGCCCGTTATCCCTATTTTATTTGTTTCGGCCTCAGAGTCAATGGTGATGGAAGATAGCTCACGATAGTGATCAGGGATCAAGATGCCAGGGATTATTCATTCCACAAAGCTAGTCTGCCACGAACTTTCAGTGTGCGGTGCGAAAAGGATCAAAAGCCTTCAATGGACACCACCAAATTGCAGGGCCAATTGAACCCTGAGTCGAATCCCATGAAAGGATAGTGCCGTCGTGCTATTTCGCCTCACTTCTCATCTGCCCGAGCGACAAAAAGTGCGAAGGGACTATCAGAGGTCCTTTGGAGGACTGTCCCGACGGCCCAATCTAACCTCCTATGCGGCCCTGTGGTTCCCCTTGACACCCACTCGATGGAATGTACACTCCGCGAAGGAAACAGTTTCTTCTGACAAAGTCGACCCACCCGAGGGGGGGTGACAGGATCGTCAGCTTGATAGCGTGTTCCCACTTCGGATTTCAGCTGGTCGGAAGAATCAAGAGAATTGGAGGGAAGAGTGCCAAATGAAGAAGATCGCTCTATTCGCTTTCAACGGGGAGTCCATGTGCTTTGTCCACGTGCTCCTCAACGCCCTGGACATGAGGAGCAAGGGCTATGAAGTCCGAGTGGTGATAGAGGGCGCGGCCACAAAACTCATACCTGAGCTAGCCGCTTCCGGGAGCGCCTTGTCCCAGCTCTACCAAAAGGCCAAGGAGAAGGGCCTTTTTGAAGGAGCGTGCAAGGCATGCTCCACCAAGATGGGGACCCTCGATGCAGCAAAGGGAGAGGGTTTGCCTCTCCTGGATGAGATGAGCGGTCATCCGAGCATTGCCCGGTACCTCGAGGCGGGATACGGTGTCCTCATATTCTGAGGGCTAGAGGCTAAAAGAGCTCTCTGCTACTTGAGCTCGACTCCAGCGTTTGTGGAAAAGGCTTCTGCGCCTTTGGCTTGAGGTACCTTGTGTATTGTCCCTTCCTTTGGCTTGCAAGGAGCCATCTCATATGCCTAGGTGGTGTGGGAGAAAAAAGTGCGAACCCGTATCTTTCCTCGCCAAGGCTTTGGGAGGATAGGAGCACATGGGGGTCCTCTTTCCAAAGGGGGGCGAGCCCAAAGGAGACTCGATGCGAGGGAGGATATCCTCCTAGCATGATCCCGTTCTCACATCCAGAAGGAGGATCAGGGGGAAAGGGACGGTCGGCCTTTGTGGAGGAGAAAGCCCATTTTGGGACATGGGTTCAAGGTATGGGAAGAGGTCATTGGGGCCTTTGAGAGGCAGGAGGCCGTCTGTTTTTGGACATGCTATGGGAAGTGGCCCTGAGGGGTCAGGAGCGAAGTTGCGGGAGGGCCTCAAGGGCCCGCTCCTTGTGTGCCTTCCTCTTGAACGGCTTCTCTCTTCAGTTGGGAGTGGAAAGAGGAACGTCCACTAGGTGGAGGAGAGGGATGAAGGAGGGTTTTTTCCTTAAGAATTCGGTCTTTTCCCTCATAGAGAGGCGGCACTCTTGCAGGCTTTACACTGGAGAGCCCCTCGATGCCCAGGAGAGGACAGCTCTCCATGAGTTCCTGGGAGGCCAGAGGCGGGGGCCCCTTGGAAGCGAGATCCGAATCCACCTCCTTGCTC
>JAPWUY010000428.1 GCA_028275295.1 Thermodesulfobacteriota bacterium
TGGGAAAAGAAGAAGAGGCCCTGGCAGACCTCAATAGGGCCCTGGAGATGTGCCCTGATAGCGCGGATCTTCATCTTGCCAGGGGAACCGTGTTGGAGGCAAAGGGGGAATTGCAAGAGGCCTCCCAGGATTACAGGAAGGCCATGGAGCTCGATCCCGATTCAGCCAGAGGGGCCTCTCTTTTGGCTCGCCTCTTAAGCCGCATGCCCCAGGGGGATCTTTCAGAGGCCCTTTACTGGGCTGATCTCGCCCTCCAGCGGGATCCCGAGGATCCCACGGCATGGGATGCCAAGGGCTGGGCCCTTTTCAGGCTGGGAAGGCCCAAAGAGGCCCTCATCTTTTGCGAGAAGGCATTGGAGCTCGATCCCTCGGATGCCGAAGTGAGGGGCCATCTGCGACTCATAGAACAAGCCTTGGGATGAGCCCGAAGGGTCTCCATCCTGAGCCAAAGCCTCAGAGGTAGGGGTTTGTGTCCCTCTCGATGGAGATGGTGCTCGTCTTGGAAGGCCCATAGTGGTGGCCAGGGTAGACCACCGTATCCCCAGGGAGAACGAAGAGCCTTTTGTGGATGGAATTGAGGAGAGTGGGCCAAGATCCCCCTGGCAGGTCGGTCCTTCCAACCCCTCCCACGAAAAGGGTGTCGCCTGTGAAGACCGCCCCTGGCATGTAAAGGCACACGGAGCCAGGAGAATGGCCGGGAGTGTGCATGACTTCCAACGAGAGTCCTCCTCCCAGGTCTATCCTGTCCCCATCCCTCAGAACCATGTCAGGGGGAGGGGACGGCTTCCCTCCGAACATATGGAAAAGCGATGGTGATTGTTGGGCCATCCATGGTGCATCTGCCTCGTGAATGGCTATGGGAGCGCCTGTGAGTCTCTTCATCTCCCAATTGCCCATCACGTGGTCCACGTGTCCGTGGGTGTTTACAATTTGGACGATCCTGAGCCCGAGCCTCCTCGCTTCCTCGACGATTCTTTCAGCCTCGGCAGCGGGATCTATGACCACAGCTTGGCAACTCCTGGGGGAGCCAACCAAGTATGCGAAGACCATCATGTTGCTCACCAGATACTGCCTCACTATGGCCTCTACGAACTCCCCTTTGGTGCTTCTCTCCACACCTACCGTCATCACAGCCCTCCTCAAACAGAATCCTCTGGCATCCCCCTGAGACTCCCCACTATCTCCCCAAGCTCCCGATGCCCGTGTCTGGATAAGTATGCCTCGATACCCCGGGCTATCTCCAGGTAGACCATGGGATTTGCGAAGGAGGCCGAGCCCACCTGGACCGCGGAGGCCCCAGCAATGATGTACTCCAAGGCGTCCCGAGCGCTTCCTATGCCGCCGGAGGCTATGACGGGAACCGGAGCCCTCCTGGCTATCCTCCAGACCCTGTAAAGGGTGAGGGGTCTTATGGCAGGCCCCGAAAGCCCTCCTGTGCCGGTTGAGAGTTTGGGCCTTTTCTTCTCCACATCCACAGCCATTCCCACGTAGGTATTGGCGACGGTTATGGCATCGGAACCAGCCTCCCACGCAGCCTGGGCGACCTCCACGAAGTTCGTCCCATCGGGGGGGATTTTCACCCAGAGGGGGGTTGAGCTATGGCTCTTGGCCTTTTTGACAAGTCGGTAGATCACCTCTGGATCCTTCCCGAAGGCCAAGCCCCCTTTTCTCACATTGGGGCAGGAGACATTGAGCTCCACAGCCACTATATCCCCCTCCTCGGCCAGTCGGGCCACTCCCTCCAGGTACTCCTCCTCTCTCTCCCCCAGAAGGTTCACCACGACTCTGGTCCCCTCTTTCCTGATCGTGGGCATGTGCTCCTTCAAGAAGGCCTCTAGCCCGATATTCTGAAGGCCTATGGAATTTAGCATCCCACAAGGGGTCTCGGCTATTCTAGGCGGTGGGTTTCCCTTTTTTGGATCGAGAGAAAGACCCTTGGTCACAATGGCGCCCACAACATCTTGCATCATGTACCCGAAACCCTCTGTGCCGTAGCCCGCCGTGCCGGATGCGGCTAAGATTGGACTTGGAAGAGTAACAGGTCCGAGCCGACACAGGAGCTTTGAGCTCACCTCACCCATCCTCGTCGCTCCAATCCAGGGCTTGAGCATCGAAGACAGGACCATCCTTGCAAGCCATGAGATATCTCTCCGTATCTTTCACCTTCACCGCACACCCCAGGCACACTCCCCTGCCACAGGCCATGGAGACCTCGAGGGAGACCTGGCATGGAATCCTCCTCTCCCCTGCTGCTTTGGCTATCTTTCCCAGCATGGCCCTTGGACCACAGGCGAAGAATTGCACACCAGGCAAACTGGTTATCTCCCTCTCCTCTGCGAGGAGCAGGTCCACAACCGTGCCCTTGAAATCTGCCTCTCCCTCCTCGACCGCTACCATTACACGAGCAGGGGTTCCCCTCATCTGAGTGGATAGCCATAGGCTCCTTGGGGAGCGGGCTCCTAGGAGCACGATCGCATTCTCCTTCAGCTCCAAAGGGAACTCCTCGAGAAGGGGCAGCAAGCTTGCTCCCCCTATCCCGCCCCCTATGAGAACAGGTCTCTTCACCCCCTCCCACCTCCAGCCCATCCCCAAGGGACCCTGCACCAGGAGCTTCCTCCCAGGGGCTAGCTCGGACAAGCGGGAAGTCCCCTTTCCCACAACCTGAAACAGGATCTGGAGACCATTGCCCCTCTCCTTTTGGGGGTCTTGTCCCTCGGCATACCTCCTGAGCCAGCTGAAGGGCCTCGGCAAAAAGGGATCCTCCCCTCCTTGAACCCTTATCATGTAGAACTGTCCAGGCCTCGCCTCTTGGGATATTCCCTTGGCCTCTAGGCTGAGGAGAAATG
>JAPWUY010000430.1 GCA_028275295.1 Thermodesulfobacteriota bacterium
GGTCATTCCCCAAAACCCATTCTCCCTTCAGGCCCTTCCGGCCAGCTTGGAGAAGTCTGCTAGTTTCAAGAAGCTGGAAGCTAGCCTGGCCAGCATGTTGAGACGATTCGACCTGAGTCGGGTGTCGGGGTCGTTCACGAGGACCTTATCGAAGAAACGATCGATCCTGGGCCTTTGGGATGCAAGCTCCTTCATGGCGGCCAAGGCATCGTGCTCGGCCAGTCTCTTGGGAATGGTCACCTCTGTCCAATTCACCAGGTCCATGAGATCCCTCTCCTCGGGCTGGGTGAAGAGGGATTCATCCACAGGGCCTGGGGTTCTGTCTCCCACGATGTTCATCACTCGCTTGAAGCTCAATGCTAGATCGTTGAAATTCTCCTCCCCCATGAACCTTTCCAGGGCCTCGAGCCTTTCCATTGCCTGAGGCAGATCCTCGAGGGCATTGTCAACTATGGCACTCACCGCTGCCGGGTCATGTCCCTGGGATATCCACAAGTTCTCGAGTCTTATGACGAAAAATTTGAGGATCTCCTCCTCCACCCCTTCTTTGAGCCTTCCCAGCTGGGATTCTATGCCATCCAGGGCCCACCGCACCATGGATCGGAGGCTCGCTCTCAATCCTCCTTCCAGAAGAATCCTCAATATCCCCAGAGCCGCTCTCCGCACTCCGAGGGGATCTCCAGCTCCCGTGGGTACCTCACCAACTGAAAAGCATCCAGCAACGGTGTCCAGTTTGTCGGCCAATGCCACAACCACCGAAACAGGCCCAGCGGGTATCCTGTCGCCGGAAAAAGCAGGAAGATAGTGCTCCCTTATGGCCTGAGCGACCTCAGTGTCCTCCCCCTGAAGCAAGGCGTAGTAGCTCCCCATGGTTCCTTGAAGGGTCGGAAACTCCCCGACCATCTCGGTTGCGAGATCCGCCTTGCAAAGGGTCGCTGCCCTCCTAGCTTTGGCCACGGCTTGGGGGGCTATTGCTTGGGCCAACAGATGGGAGAGCCTCTCGAGCCTCTCCACTTTTTGCCTCAAGGTGCCCAACTTGGCGTGGAAGATCATTCCCTCTAGCTTTTCCAGCCTCTCCTCAAGCCTCCTTTTTTGGTCCTCTTTGAAGAAGAACCTCGCATCCGAAAGCCTCGCCTTGAGGACCCTCTCGTTTCCCCTCCTTATTGTTTCCAGGGAGGGAGGACA
This sequence comes from Thermodesulfobacteriota bacterium, assembly GCA_028275295.1. Taxonomy (GTDB): domain Bacteria; phylum Desulfobacterota; class Desulfocorpusculales; order Desulfocorpusculum; family Desulfocorpusculum; genus JAPWUY01. Next base: position 1,186 of record JAPWUY010000430.1, read on the forward strand.
TATGTTTGCTACGCTTATGAAATGGGGAAGGAGGTTTCCCTGGGAGTCCTCGAGGCCGAAGAACTTCTGTTGCTCTTTCATGACTGTGACGAGGACCTCTCTGGGAAGCTCGAGGAACTCTTCAGAGAATCTCCCCACGACTATTACCGGATATTCCACCAAATTGACAACGGTTTTGAGAAGATCCGGATCCTCGAGAACCCTGCCACCCAGAGCCCGTGCCGCTTTTTCCGACTCCTCCAAGATCCTCTTGCTCCTCTCCCCGGGATCCACTAGTACCTTCAAGCTCCTGCAAATCTCCAGGTAATGTCTTGGAGACGGCACCTCGGCTCCATTGGGGCTCATGAATCTGTGTCCGAAAGTGGTCCTACCGCTTCGGATGGAGTCCAGTTGGAAGTCCAGGACCTGATCCCCCCAGAGGGCTACTATCCAACGAATGGGTCTCGCGAACTTGAGTTCCAGCTCGCCCCATCTCATGGACTTGGGGAATGGAAGCTCCCTGATCCAATTGGGCACCTCGGAGGCCAGAATCTCCCTTGCGGAGGAACCGAGACTTCTCCTTGTAACGGAGACATATCTCCCCTTGGGCGTATCCACGACCTTGAGCTCCTCCAGGGAGACTCCCTGTGCCTTGGCAAATCCAACTGCGGCCTTCGTGGGATTTCCCCTCTCATCGAAGGCCACGCGTTCTGGAGGCCCTAGGACCTCCTCCTCTCGATCGGGTTGAACCTCGGCCACATCCTCCACTACCAGAGCTATCCTCCTGGGAGTGCCCCAACTGAGGATCTTTCCGTGAGAGAGCCTTAGCTCCTCCAGCCTCCTGGATGCCTTCGAGGAAAGCCATTCCAAGGCCATATCCAGGTAGCTTGCTGGAAGCTCCTCTGTGCCAATTTCCAACAGAAAATCTCTCAACTTGCCCCCCCATCGAAAACCGAATGAATCAAATCTTTCTAGCACTCTCCGCCCCTCTTTACAAGGGCAGCGCTCATCAAGCCCGAGATAAGCGTGGATACGCGAGAATGGTCCATCAAGGGTTTTCGTCCATCTTCTGCCCCGTTGCGGCCCTGAAGATCAAGACAGTCGGCACTAGGGCTCCCACTACCAAGGATAGGGTCCAGAAGACATCGTTGAAGGCCATCATGCTCGCCTGGCGCTCCACCTCTCGGTAAACGATGGCTAAGACCCCTTTCCAATCGGCCAGTTCGGGCCTGTTCATCCTGAGCCATTCCATGATCTGGAGCGCTCTCACCTGAAATTCCGGGTCGTACGATGTTACGTGTTCCACCAAGAAGTTCTGGTGAACCTGGCTTCTCTGGGTTAGCATCGTGGTGGAGAAGGCGACCCCGAAGCTTCCCCCGAGGTTTCTCAGGAGATTGTAAATGCCAGTGGCATTTCCCATCTGGGGCTTCGGGATATGGGCGAAGGTGGCTGTGGTGAGGGGTACAAAGAACATCCCCATTCCGAAGCCCAGGAAGATCCTGGGCATGGATACCTCCCAGAAGCCGGCCTCCAGGTTGAACTGAGACATGAGCCTTATGGATATGGTGCAGATCACGAGTCCCAATCCGAGGAAGATCCTCGGGGCAACCCCCCGGCGCATGAGGGTCCCCACAATGGGCATCACCGCGAAACTGGCAAGTCCACCAGG
>JAPWUY010000431.1 GCA_028275295.1 Thermodesulfobacteriota bacterium
TCAATATAAGGCACAGGATAAGGAGGAGGATTCTCGAAAGATACAGCCGAGAAAACGAGCTTCTGCCCCTTGGATGTGCCAACAGGAGCGAATATTTCATTGGGTGGTTCGTGAAGGACGGGATCGACGATCTGCCCATCGAACCCATTCTGGGTCTTTACAAGACGCAGGTGAACAGGATTGCCCGAGACTTGGGGGTTCTCAGCGATCCTATGAGGATCGCCCCATCTCCTGACATGATAAAGGGCTTGAACGACGAGCTCTGCATCGGTCTGAGGTACGAGAAGTTAGACCTCGTTGCCTTCGCAGTGGAACATGGTATGGAAGAGGAATCCCTCACAGCTTGCGGCTTGAGCTACCGAGAGATTCGATCCATCAAGAGGCTTCACCATCTGACAAGTTGGAAGCGCACGAATCCTCACCGTTTTCCACCGATATAACCCGCGTTGCCTTCAAAAGGCTGGACTTTTGGGAGGCGAGGCCTCCTTTCTTCGCCTCCCAGATTCGGAGTTCAGGAGGTTTTGGCCCCCTCCCCTTCCGCCTGGGACCCCAAGGAAGGGGATTTTTTGGGGGGACGGGCCCACGGGAAGGGGAGGTAGGTCTCAGGGATTTCAGAAGTCGGGGACGAGAACTATCCTCTTTGTGAGTTTACCGCTATGGGCCTCCTCGAATGCCTCCTTTATGGAGCTCATGGGCCTTGTCTCGAGGAATGGCTCTATCTGGATCTTCCCCGTCTGGACCATCTCGAGAACTTTTGGATAATGCTTGGGCGGGCATCCCCATGTGCCGATGATCTCTGCATCGAAGGCCATGAGTCTGGAAATGCTGTATTCCACCTTAGCCGTATTGAATCCCACTACGATCATCTTCCCCACGAAGGAGAGGAGAGTGAGGCCTATCTCCTGCCCAGCCTTGCTTCCGGAGACCTCGAATATCTTCCATCCCCAGTTGTGGGGAAGGCCCTGGGCTTTGCAGATCTCCCTGAACTCGTCCTGAACAGATCTCGGGTCCTTGCCTCTGGAATTTATGGTAGCATCAGCTCCATATTTCAGGGCCCTCTCCAGCTTCCAATCGTCTATGTCCACAGCAATGACGAACTTGGCTCCCAGGGCCTTCACCACCTGTGTCATGTAAACTCCCACGCCTCCCCCTGCACCTATGACCACGGCCAGGTCCCCTTGCTGGAGGGACGCCCTCATGGCCGCCTGATAAGGGGTTGTCACAGCATCGGCAACAACAGCATAGTGAGCCAAGGGCACTCCCTTGGTATCCTCGATGACGCAGAGATCTCTGGAGGGGACGGGAATGTGACTCGCAAAGCCTCCGTATGGGCCGAGGCTGTTTCCCGGCATCTTCTGGGCAAGGCACCTGTTCTCCCTCCCTGCGGCGCAGATGGGACATTTGTTGCAGGGCATGACAGCGGGGACCAAAACATTCTTCCCCTCCAGGTCGCCAGCCACAACTCTGCCGCTTATCTCATGGCCCAGGATCAAGGGGGGCTTCTGCACAGTGGGCACCCCCTCGTAAAAGTAACCGAGATCCGTATGACACACCCCGCAACCAGCAACCTCCACCAAGGATTCTCCGGGCTGGAGTTCTGGAACCGGCATCTCCACCCTTTCCAGAATCCCCTCTATGGGGGCACCCGTCTCTTTGTCCTTGCTCCAAGGTCTCACCATTTGCCAAGCCTGGATCTTCTGAGGGGCAGCCATGACAACCTCCTTTTGTCAGTTTTGTCCTTTAGGAGCTAGCGGCACTTTCTCCTGGAATCCTCAATTTCCCCTTGTGGAACTGGGCAGTCATCCCTTTTTATCCCTCGCCCCTTCAAGTTCCCCCTCTCGCGACAAGCACCTCGTGTAGATGACCCTCATCCTGTCACGCGATCCCCTGAGACATTCCGTGCATTGGCCCTCTTCTTGAGGCTCATCGAGCTCGAGAGGCTCCAGGTGAACCTCCATCCCCAAGGAGAGGTAGAGCTCCACTGCCTCGCTCAACCTGGGCTCCTCTGCCACGAACTGCCTGACCCAGCCCTGGGATTCCAACTCCTTTTCCCTCGACTTGGAGATCACAACCTTTCGCTCTTCCCGATCTCCCCCCACCCCATTTCCCACCGATTCCTTCGGGCCCAACCCTCGGCCTAATCCACCCCCGGTCCACTCCCTGCGAAGGCCTCCACAAGCATGTAGGCTGCCTGTAGAGCAGATGTGGGACACAGGGGGAAACACTCCTTGCAATCCCAGCACACCTTGGAGGCGATCTCCGGGACAAAGGCAATCTCCCTCCTCGTGCCTCTGCCTACGAAGCCCACAGCGTTGAGCTTCTTTACCTCGGCACAGTAACGAACGCACAGACCGCAATGGATGCAAAAGGATGGCTCCTTGTCGAAGATGTCCTCCTTGGCCCCGTACTCCTGGGCTAGCTCCTTAAGGACTGGGGAGTCGGGTGCGTGGGCTAGGAGAAGCTGCAAGATCATCTTCCTCAGCCTGTCTATCTTCTCGGATCGAGTCCTCACGGATATTCCTTCCTCAACAGGATAAACGCACGAGGCCACGAGCCTGCTTCTACCCCTGCTTTCCACCTCGACTGTGCAGATCCGGCATGCACCATAAGGTTCTAGTTTTTCGTGATGGCAAAGGGTGGGAATTTGGATGCCCACACTTCTCGCTGCATCCAGTATGGTCATGCCCTCCTTGGCTCCGACCTCCCTCCCATCTATCTCCAGGACCACTGATCTCATTTCCCCTCCCTTTCCCTCACTATGATCCTCTTTTCTTCGGGAAGCGGCGGAGGAACTGGCTCCCCCGAAACCTTCCTCACAGCAGCGAA
>JAPWUY010000432.1 GCA_028275295.1 Thermodesulfobacteriota bacterium
CATCCAACATCCTCTCTCTGTCTTCAGGATGGAGATTGCGCTCCCACCAACCGGGCTCCATCGCTTCATTCACGCTGTAGCCAGTTATCTCTTCCACGTTCCCGCTCACCCACACAAGCTCGCTCCCTCTCTCCGAAGGCCGGACTATGTACACCACGGTGGGGCTCGTTGTGAGGACGTGCTCGAGGAGATTGGACCTATCCCTGAGTTCCTGTTCGAGAAGCACTCTCTCCGTTATGTCCAAGCCTGTTGCCAGGATTATCTGCCCTTCTCCCTCAGGGGCCGGGACCGCCGCACAACGCCACTCGATCAGGCGTTGGGCTCCTTGGGCTGTGACGAGGGGAAAGGTGAAGGGCTCTTTGAAGCTCGGGGATCTCGGATCTGACCATCTGGCCCTCACCTCTTCTCTCCATTCAGGGGAAACCAGGGTCTCGAGCACTGGCTTTCCCAAAAGATCCTCTCTTCTGAATCCGGTTAGCTCTTGGAGTGCCCTGTTTATGAGGAGAATCCTTCCCCTTGAATCCACCATGACTATCAAGGCAGGGGTTGTGGAGATGACAGTTTCCATCTCCCTTCTCGAGCGCTCGAGGGCCTCCAGTGCAAGCTTCTCATCGGTTATGTCCCTTGCCGCCCCGTATATACGAAAGACCCTTTTTGTCCTCTCATCCCATACTGGGATGGCATGATCCCTTATCCATCGAATCTGCCCCCATCTGGTCAGGAATCTCGTCTCTATTATGTCCTTTTTACCCGAGGCCACCCTTCGAACATGCTCGATCATCGAAGGAAGATCCTCGGGATAAACCATGCTTTGCCAACCGCCTCTCTCATCTATCTCCTCTTTGGTGAATCCGAAGACCTTCACGAAGGATTCCGAGACCCACTCTCCCTTCAGGGAACCATCCTCTTCCACTGAGAAGGAGTAGATGTAGTCAGTGACGAGGTGGGAGATGGACCGGAAGCGTTCCTCGCTCTCCTCCAATGCCTTTTGGGCCTCGTAGGCCCTCAACACGTAAGGGCCTTCCGCCCCCAGGAGGAGATCCGCCTCCCCCCGCCTCAGTGCTTCCGGGGTCCCTTCCAGCTCTCGGACCCTGGCTTCCAATTCCTCGTAAGTGGGTTTCTTCATGGATGGACCTCCCCCAAGCCCAGGATTGCGAGGATCCTTCTCGGGTCTCTCACGCATCCGACCATGCGGATGGGAGGAGGTGGCTCCTCTATGATGAGGGTTGGTGCCACGAGGACATTGTGCTCAAGTGCAGGCCTGAAATCCTCGAGCACATCGAAAACTTTCAGCGAGTATCTCGATGCGAGATACCTCTCGCAGAGGCCCTCAACCGTCCTTCTCATGAGCTGAGAATTCGGCTGGGATCCTGCTATGAAGAGCTTGAGCTTGTAAGATAATGCATTGCGGGAACTATCCTCTTGGCCCATTTCCCTTCCCCTGTCCTTCCATGGATCATGATTTGTCGAGATCTTGAGGGCCTTGCCACTCCCTCTCCCTCAGCCTCAAGCGCTCCTGCCTTTCCCTCTCTGCGGTCTCCATCTCCCCTCTCAGCTTGGCAAGTTCCCACTCGGCCATCTCTATCTGCATCCTCAATTTCAGCTTCTCAGCCTCGAGGGCGGCCTTGAGCCTCTCTATCTCCCTCTCTTTGAGCTCTATCTCGGCCGCGAGCCGCCTCGTCTCCAAGGCATCCTTTGCCTCCTGGACCTTTCTCGCTGTTCCCGTGAATACTCCTCCCGGACCGACGTACGGGTCCAGAATCCTTATGCCCTCATCGGTAATCACACACTCCCTTATCTGATTGGAATGACCCGAGCCCCTGCTCTTGAGGACCTGTATGGCCCTATTGGTCTCCCCTTCCCCGTGCACGTAAGAGAAAAATATCACGGTGTCTATCATGGAGGATATGCCGCTTCCCGAGATCTCCAGTTGGGCCTTCGATCCCGAGGTTTGGTTGACCATCAGGATGGTTATTCCCCGCTCCTTCAAGTAGTTGAGAAGCCTCATGAGGTACTCGAATGCCGCCTGCTTTCCACCCATGCGCTCGCAAGCTGATATGGAATCCACGATCACGTGGTCAGGGGCGAAGCCTTGGACCTCATCCACAAGCTCCATCAAATGCTCCTCGGCTCCTTTGCTCTCTGGCATGGCGCAGAGGAACCGCAGGCTTCCTCTCTTGAGGGGACCTGCCAGGTCTATCCCCGCGCTCGATACATTGCGGACGAGTGCATCCTGAGACTCCTCGAAGCTCACATAGAGAACCTTCTCTCCCTCCTCGCACCTGTGCTCCGCGAAGGCCGAGGCCATGAGGGTCTTGCCTGTGCCCGGCTCGCCTGCAAGAAGGATACAGGAATTCCTGAAAAACCCGCCTCCCAAAAGGCCATCTAGGCGCTCGATACCCGAGGAAATCCTCTCTCCGAAGGGCTTGTGGAGAAGCTGGAAGACGGTTATGGGGATCAGCTTGATCCCCGAGCCCGATATGACAAAGGGGTATTCGTTCTTTCCAAACCCAGAGCCACGATACTTCAAGACCCTCAGTCGCCTCGTTGTGACCTGGTCCATCACCCGGGCGCTCAAAGAGATCACGCAGTCGGACATGGAGTCGAAGAACTCCTGGAAGAGCCTCCCTATGCCCACCTGTCTCGGCTTTATGGTCATGATGGTAGTGAGGCCTGAGGCTGAAAGCCATTCCGTAAGAAACTGAAGTTGTGCCCGAGCCATGGAGGCATCATCTATCATGGCCAGGAGCACATCCGGGGCATCCAGGACAGCCCTTTTGGCCCCCATCTCCCTGGCCTTCCCGGAGATTATCGCCAAGAGGG
>JAPWUY010000010.1 GCA_028275295.1 Thermodesulfobacteriota bacterium
CGGCGGAAGAACGTGGTCCAGGCGCGGTCGTTCGCGGAGCTGCTGGAACAGGCCATCCGGCGCTACCAGAACCGAGCGGTGGAGGCAGTGCAGGTCATCGAGGAGCTGATCGCGCTGGCGAAGGAAATGCGGGAGGCGGACCGGCGGGGGGAACAGCTCGGTCTTTCCGAAGAGGAGCTCGCCTTCTACGACGCCTTGGAGACCAACGACAGCGCGGTGAAGGTGCTCGGTGAGCCGACCCTGAAGCAAATCGTGCAGGAGTTGGTGGAGACGGTGCGGCGCAACGTGACTATCGACTGGGCGGAGCGTGAGAACGTACGGGCCAACCTGCGGCGGATGGTCAAAAGGGTGCTTCGCAAATATGGCTACCCCCCGGACAAGCAGGAGAAGGCGACGGACACGGTTTTGGAGCAAGCTGAGGTGCTCTCGGAACAATGGGCTCGATCGGCGTGAATCTGCATGCCCCTGACCTTTGGGAGAGAGGGCGATAAGGAGGAGAAGCTGCCCGGGCCGATCGAAACTCGGAGTGAGTTCGTCGGGGCCTTCCGGAGGAAACGGATCGCATCAGCGGGAGAATTTGCCGCCTAGTGGGCGTGTGGCTTGCCTGTGGTCCAGAGCGGGCAATGCACCGAATGAAGAGACTATGCTGATCCTCATGTGGCAGTCGCTTGGGAGCGGAGATGACCGCATCCATGGGGCCCTCAGGATGGATAAGTACTGGAGCGAGGGGGACGTCTCTTGCGTACCGGGCAGGCAAGATCCGGTCGTGGAGCTGGTGCGTGCACGGCTGGAGAAGGCACGGAGCGTGTGATAGAGTACAAAGCGATCGTAGGGTTTGCGGCCGCAAACGGTGAGGAGTGTGTGAGCGATCCGGATGATCGTAATCTACTCACGGAACCAAGTGCCCATACGGTTGAGTCAGGAAAGATGGGAGCATATCCTGAGACGGCATCCTGAGATGGCAAACCAGAAAGACCGTGTCTTGGAGACCCTCAGCGACCCAGACCTCATCCAAGAAGGGGATCTGGACACGCTTTTAGCCATCCGATTTTATGGAAAATCGCCTCTCACGCGAGAGCACCTCGTGGTCGGCTGTAGAGAGGTCGACGGGACCGATGGGTTCGTGTTGACGGCTTATTATACCTCTGTGCCATCCAAAAGGAGGGCGATCGTATGGAAGCGCTCAAAATCTTAGAGGGCAAGCCTCAGCTCGACTGGGAATACGATGAGGAAGCGGATGTGCTCTACATCTCGGTGGGGAAGCCCCGACCGGCGGTGGGAGTGGACATTGGCGAAGGGGTTATCGTCCGCTGGGACGAGAAGAAGAAGGAGATAGTCGGGCTGACGATCATCGGGTTGCGGGCGCGCCTGACCGAAGGCATCACCCCTCAGCAATGAGCTTATCGCTCGATAAGGCCTGATATACCCAATCGTTACGCCTTGGAGGAGGTGGTATCGGGCGTGCTGGCGCTGACGGCAGGGGAGGCCGAAGGGCTGAAGCCGCCGGAGTTCAACATGGAAGCGGGGGCGATCTTCACTGTAACCTTGCGCAATACGCCTGTTTATCCGCCAGAGACCCTGCGTTGGTTGAAGATGGATATGACCTCAGTCCCAATCAGAGGCGATTGATTGCCTGCGCGCACGCGCATGGCGGTCAATTTACAAGTCGGTCTTACCAGAAGTTGGTCGGAGTGGATCTTTATACGGCCTCTCGAGACATCAAGGATCTTATCCGCAAGGGCATGGTCCATCTCACTAAAAAGGGGGGCCGGATCTACAAAATCCTTCCTCGACCGGAGGCATCTACCCAGAAGATCACAATTCCAGATGAATTACAAACATATATCGCACTCTTGCCCAAAGACGGATATCTGACCAATAGCACGGTACGACGGGTTCTCGGAGTCAATCGAGTCAAAGCAGCTCGCCTGTTGCGAGAGTGGGCCGGCTTAGGGTTTCTGGAAAAGAGTGGAGAGAGACGATGGGCACGCTACTACGCATCACCCAAGGCCTATGAATCACCCTCAACCGCCCATGAATCACCCTCGTCAAGTATGGATTGTGAGGACAGTGATTCATAGAATTGGGCCTTCAACGAGGAGACGTTCGGCATGCTGGGCTTGACGGCAGGCGAGCGTGAGACGGTATATGAGGCGGTGGTCAGCCTTATCCGCACCCGCCTTGAAAAAGCAAGGAGCGTGAAGCAGAACTGACAAAAAAGGGAGGATACCATGAGCATGATACTGCAATTTCTCAGGGTCGGCATCGGCGCCACACCACTACCCAACTGCCCGATAGCAACTTTGTGATGGTGGGCATTGGCAATTGCGGCGGCACCAAGAAGGAGTTGACCGATCCAATCCGCCACCTGGCAAGCAAGCGACTCGTTTCCTCCGGACCAAGAGCCATCCCGATACAAGTCACATGGAATAATTGGCGGATTACGCCCGCAAATCCACGGCCAATATCCTGTGGGACACGGCGTGCCCTGCCGCTAAATGTGCCGCAACAATTCGGGAAAGCACTTCCGGCTTCGGCCATCGCCAAAGGCATCCAAGAATATCGCTCGAGACCCTGTGCACCAGGTTGGCAAGGGAACTTGTGCGAGGAGATCATCCGGAAGATCGGCGGGCTCGATGGGATCCATAGATAGATCTCGGGAGGGCAGCGAGGGATACGGGGTGGGCCCCAAAGGGAAGGGCTTTGGAGGGTCAAAGGCTTCGGGGGAAAGTGGTTTCTGGGGCTACTTCCTCACCTTATGGGGTCGGGACATTTTTTTCTCAGGGCGCAGTCCCAACAGTGGAGGCCCATCCAGAACTCATCGAAAAGATCCCTTATGGGACTCACTAGGAGTGGATCGGAGCTCCATATCCCTATCTCCAGATTCCTTCTCCTCGTGCTTCTAGCCCCGAGCCCGGCCCCTGTGAAGTTCGCCGAACCGATATAGGCTCTCACTCCGTCCACGATCACCATCTTCCAATGGCTCCTGAGGCATATCTGGAGCTCCAATGCCTCGCCTGCAAGTCTCGGAAACCTCTCGAGGGTTTCCACGAAATACCTGGATGGGAGATCCCCGTGGATGATCCGAAAGGTCACTCCCTCACCCGCCATCTCATCCAACACTTCGAGAACGGGCCTGAAGGTCCTCCCCCTCTTCATGTGCATGTCCTTGAGATTGGCTGTGGCTATCCACACGTATCTCTCAGCCCTCAAGACGCCCTCGAGTATGACCTTCCTGTGGAGCTCTTCTCCGAAAAGGAGTTCCAACTGAGGCATCTGAACCGACTACGCTTCCCTCATATCGCGGGAGAGCCCTGCTCCAAGGAGTGGGAGCCCCCATCCCTCCCTTCCGTTTCAGTCGGGAAGGGGAATGGTGTATTGGGTCAGGTCCCTTCCCACTTCCACGGAGCCGTGTCTCTCCGAGGCCGCCTTTTGGATCTCCCTTATCTCTCCCTCGTCCTTGTATCTCGGGCTCAGATGCACCAGGATCACCCTGGATGCCCCTGCCCTGGCAGCTACCCTCGATGCATCGGATGAGGTCATGTGGCCCTTCTCGCGCGCCTCTTCCTCGTGCTCGGGATGAAACATCCCGTCCAGAAAGGCCATGTCCACTTTCTTGCAGAGCTTGTACAGGGCCTTGCACGGTCTCGTGTCCACTGCGAAACACACGCTCCTTCCCCTTCTCGGAGGGCCCAGGACCTGAGAGGGGACCACCTTGGTCCCATCGGCCAGTATTACCTCTTCCCCCCTTTGGAGCCGTCCCCACAATGGACCCTCCGGGACCCGCAATCTCCTTGCCCTCTCCACCAGGAACTTCCCCGGCCTAGGATGCTCCTCGAGCCTGTATCCGAGACAAAAGGTGGTGTGGACCAGAGGGGCCCAGAAGATGGATATTCTGTCATCCGCATAGGCCTCCTCCCCACCCGAATCCGTCCATTCCACGAACTCGATTGGGTAGTTCAGATGGAATCCTAGGGAGGCCCTCAAAGAGGCCACGAACCCCTCGGTTCCGGCTGGTCCCAGTACAACGAGGGGCCCTGGATCCTGCACCTGCGCTTTCATCATGAGAATGCCTGGAAGCCCGAGACAATGGTCCCCGTGGAGGTGAGTTATGGCGATCACCCTGAGGCCCTTAATGCCCAGGGCCATTTTCTTGAGGGCCACCTGGGTCCCCTCCCCCGCATCGAACATGTACATGGCCCCCTCCACCCTCACGACCAGGGAAGTGAGGAACCTGTATGGCATGGGCATCATGCCGCCCGAGCCGAGGAGAAAGCACTCCATGGGAGGGAGAATCTCCTTTGGGGAATGGCGAGAGGCGAAGGAGAGGCCATCCTATGCGGGAATCCTTCCCGTCTTGTAGAATATCGCCATTTGTTTCAGGGTCACGGGCTTTATCTTCGGCGCATTCCCCGCCTGGCCAAAAGCTATCATCCTTTCCACGCAGACCTTCTTCATCGCTGCTCTGGCCTCGCTCAAATACTCCCTCGGGTCGAATTTTTCAGGATGCTCCGCGAAGACCCTCCTTATGGCGCCTGTCATGGCCAGGCGATTGTCCGTATCCACGTTTATCTTTCTCACCCCGTGCTGAATCCCTCTCTTGATCTCCTCTATGGGCACACCGTATGTCTCCTTTATCTTGCCCCCGTACTTGCGGATGATCTCGAGGAGCTCCTGGGGAATGCTCGAGGATCCGTGCATGACCAGATGGGTATTGGGGATCCTCCTGTGGATCTCCTCTATGAGGCTCATCACCAGGACCTCTCCCGTAGGTGGTCTCGAGAACTTGTAAGCCCCGTGGCTTGTCCCTATGGCCACTGCCAGGGCATCCACCCCGGTTTCCCTGACGAATTCCTCAGCCTGGTCGGGATCCGTGAGATGTCTTCTCGCCTCCTGGCCTGTCAATCCAGCCCCATGTCCATCCTCTATGCCCCCCAGGGTTCCAAGTTCCCCCTCCACTGTCACCCCCTTCTTGTGAGCCACTTTGACGACCTCCTTGGTCACCTTGACGTTGTAGTCGTAAGTGCTCGGGGTCTTTCCGTCCTCCAAGAGGGAGCCATCCATCATGACGCTGGTGAATCCCTGCTTTATGGCGCTGAAACATGTCTCGGGCGAGTTTCCGTGGTCGAGATGCATGGCTATGGGGATGTGGGGATAGAGCTCTGCGGCAGCCAGGATGAGATGGCGCAGGAACGCATCATTGGTGTATTTCCTCGCCCCCCTGGATGCCTGTATTATCACGGGAGATTCCGTCTCGTTGGCTGCCTCCATTATGGCCTGAATCTGCTCCATGTTGTTCACATTGAATGCGGCCAATCCATATCCGTTTTCCGCAGCGTGGTCGAGGAGGATCCTCATGGGGACTAACATTTCATGCCTCCCTGGTCCCGAAATATTCTTTTCTCCCCCCGCTTGGGGGCTCGAAGACCGCTTCTTGGAGTATAGAGAAGGTCGGAGCTGCAAGTCAAATGCGGTACCTGATTTGGAAAGGCCCCCCTCGTGGATATTTGCTTCCAAAGCTCGCAATGGCACGAATTCCCAAGCCCTCGCGAAGCGATGTGCCCATGAGGAAAGAGGCCTTCGTCCCTTCAGGGAGGCCCAGAGGAATGTCCCCCTTGTGGGCCCTGACGCCTTTCGAGGAAGGTAGATGACGCGCAAAAGTAAAGCCTTGGGGGCCCTCCAAAATGGAGGTCATCTGCCCTCTAGGAACCTTCTCAGCTCCAAGAGCTTCCTATCTCTCTCGAGGAGGATCTCCTCCAGGGGCTTTCCTCCATAATCGTAAAATCCTTTCCCGGTTTTCACCCCGAGGTGCCCTGAGGCCACCTTTTCTCGGAGGATCTCTGGGATCTTGTCCTCGCTCACGAGCTGTATGGATGGGTTTTCCAGGAATTTCAAGGCCAGGTCCAAGCCGGTAAAATCGTACCTCTGCACCACACCTAGAATCGGTATCCGAATCCCGAGGGATGCTTTCACTGCCTCGTCTATTTGCTCGGCTGTGGCATATCCTCCTTCCAGAAGGTGAAAAATCTCCCGAGCCATTGCCCGTTGGAGTCTGTTCACGATGTAGCCCGGGATGAATCTCTCCATCACAACGGGCCTCTGACCCAAGGAACTCAGAAATCCCACGACCTTCTCCTTTGTGTGGGAAGCCACTTTCTCGCTCGCCACGACTTCCACAAGGGGAATGAGGTGAGGGGGAGCGTAGAAATGAGCTATGAGGAATCTCGGCAAGAGCTCTCTCGGGGCCAATTGGAAGACATCCAGGTACGAGGTATTGCTGCACAAGATCCCATCCTTCCCCAGCCAAGGGGCTATTCGGGCATAGAGAGCAGCCTTCGCTTCCTTGTCCTCGACTATGGCCTCCAGGACCAATTCCGAGCCAGTGACTGCCTTCTCGAGGTCCACCGTGGGATCTATTCTCTGGAGAAGGAGGTCAGAGCCACCCTCTCTCAATTCCCCCATGTCTTCGAGCCACCTGGCCTCTGCCTCGATAAGTGCCATGGCTCCCTCGAGAATCCCCTCTTCCAGATCCACAAGGGAAACTTTGTACCCTGCCTTCGCAACCAGAAGGGCTAGACCGTGACCCATTGTCCCCGCCCCTATCACTGCGATGCTCCTCGGTCCCATCTTCCCTCCCCTCTTCCCCCGGGTTCGTGTCTCGAGTGCCCCTTTCTGAAGCTCTCCTCTTGGTCGAGCCCTTCCAGGGCCTTTCCCCATGGTCTTCTGGGCTTTATAATGGCAAAAAATGCATGGAGGGGCCAGAGGTAAAGTGTACGAGGTAACCATAAGGGAAGTCTTCTCGGCTGCTCACAGTCTCAGAAATTACGGAGGAAAGTGCGAGGAGCTCCACGGCCACAACTTCAAGGTGGATGTGACCGTCGAGGCCCGCCAGCTCGACCAAACTGGATTGGCTTTGGATTTCAGGATCTTGAAAGAGGAGACGAGGAAGGTCCTCTCGCTTCTGGATCATGCCTTCCTCAACGACCTCGAGCCCTTCAGGGACAGAAATCCCTCCTCGGAGAACATAGCCAAGTTCGTCTATGAAGGCCTCTGCCAGAGGATCCAGGTCCCTGGGATCAAGGTGAAAAGGGTGAGGGTATGGGAATCTGAGAACGCTTGCGCTTCTTACCTGGGGGAGGGCGAATGATAGACGTTCAGAATCTTAGGGACCACAGAAACGTGGACATCCAGAAGGTGGGAATAAAGAACATCCGTTACCCCATAACGGTCCTCGACAAGGCCAACGGGACCCAGAACACGGTTGCCAGCATCAACATGTACGTCAATTTGCCCAGGCACTTCAAGGGCACGCACATGAGCCGCTTTGTCGAGGTCCTCAACGCCCATCGTCACGAGATCAATTTGAGACATTTCGGGACAATCCTGGAGGAGCTGAGGAGGGTCCTCAGGGCCGAAAGCGCACACATGCAGGTCACATTCCCGTATTTCATAGAAAAGAGGGCCCCTGTGTCAGGGGCGCCTGGACTCATGGAGTACACGTGCGAATTCTCGGGTTCTGTCGGGGCCACAAGGGTCTTCGCTGTGGGGGTCACGGTCCCGGTCACGACCCTGTGCCCTTGTTCCAAGGAAATAAGCTCCAGAGGTTCTCACAACCAGAGGGGGCTTGTGTCCGTCAGGGTGATGTACAGGAGATTCTTCTGGATAGAGGATCTGATCCAGCTCGTGGAGGAGTCGGCCTCATGCGACGTGTACGCTGTGCTGAAAAGGCCAGACGAGAAGTACGTCACGGAGAAGGCCTATGACAATCCGGCCTTCGTGGAGGATGTGGTGAGAAATGTAGCCCTCAAGCTCGATGCGGATCCTAACTTTCAAGCGTACACTGTGGAGGCCGAAAATTTCGAGAGCATCCACAACCACAGCGCTTACGCCTATGTGGAGAAGCTCCCCAATAGCCTGAGGGAGGCTTGGGCCTCCTTGGAGGCCTTTCCCAAGATACTCGAGGGGCTTTCCCACTTCAGGGGAAAGAGTCTCACCGTTGGTTCGTGAAAGGTCTCCCTCCCTGATCCAGGAGCACCCGATTCTCTAGGCCTCGTGGGCCTTGCTCATGGAAAAGGTGTGAAGGTGGTCCAAGGGGAGAGGGTAGGGGCCCATCCCGCAAACCCATTCCGGGAGGAGTTCCCCAAGACAGAGATGCGCCCAGGGTGATTCGAACACCCGACCTGCGGATTCGTAGTCCGACGCTCTATCCAGCTGAGCTATGGGCGCGCGAAAACGAGCTGCCAATATATTGAGACAGCACCTTCCGCCCTGTCAAGGAACACTTGCCAGGGAGCTCGTAGAAGAGGCCCAGAGGTCGACTCCTGGATACTGGGCCGACCCAGGGGGACCTTGTCAGCGGGCTGCGAGCCTCTTTTGGAGGAATTCCCTCACCTTGCCTGCCTTCAATGCCTGGCAAAGCTCCCTGGCAGATGGGTTCATGGGCTCGGACTTCATTGTCTCCAGCCATTCCCTCTCCAAGTCTTTGAGGGATCTATTGAAACGGACTTCGCAGACCCTCTCCAGGTTCGTTGGCCTGAACCTCTGGGTCCATTTGAGGGCCTTCCCCACCTCTTCCGGACCGTATCTCTCCAGGAGAAAAGCCACGAAGGAGCCGCTTAGGACATAGGCAATGGGATTCGCCTCCCATGCTCCTTCCCTCCAGTCCGTCTTCTCGAGTTGGGCAAGCCCCACGATCTTCTCAGCGCACTGGAGCCCTTTCATCCATTCCACTAGGCTGAGGCCATATGTGGGATGGGTCCACAGGGTCCCGAATCTCTCCTCCATGGCAGTGGCGAGACCTTCTCTCAGGACTGGATTCGGGGAGTCCAAAAAGATGTGGGCTGTCTCGTGGACTATTGGGGCCTCCACACCCCTTATGGGTTTCAGGAAGAAGAGATCCATGGCCTTGTTCTTGTGGGGGACGGTGGTGCTCACCCCTTGACCGGATCTCACGTACACGTCGATGGGCTCCTTTGTCGCCACATGGAGAAAGAGCTTGAGCTTCTCGCATCTCTCCTCAGCCTCCCTGGAGAACTCCTCCACTTCCCACTGGGAGAACTCCATGGGATCGTAAATGAACCTGTAACAGCCAGATACGAGCTCCTCCCCTCCCGAAACGCTCACCCAGAGGAGAGAAACAGCCCATCCCAAGATTCCCGCACACCTTCGCAAGGTCTTCAAGGTCGAACCTCCTCGGGAGCTTCGCCCCCTCGGTGATCCCCCGTTTCCGATGGTTCGCTGAAATATCTCCACACCCTCAGCACTCCCCCCTCGACCCTTTCCTTGTGATACTTTCCTTTCTTGGCAAAGACCTTCAGCATGGGCAAGTTGTCCTGGAAAAGGTACCCGCATACGCCCTGGAAACCCATCCTCCTCGCGTAATCCTCCAGTTTGTCCTGCAAGATCGACCCCAGGCCCAGTCCCTGGAAGTCGTCGTGAATGGTATAAGCCACCTCAACGAAGCCAGGCATGTCTTTTTCGGCTGCGTACCTGGCTACTCCGACTATCTTCTCGAGCCCGATCTCTCCCACCGTGGCCACAAACGCCATCCTCTCCCTGTAGTCGAGATTCACCAAGGTCTGAGCTGTAGTGTGGGGCATGGCCTTCACGGCCCGGAAGTACCTCCTGTAGATGGTCTCGTTGGAGTGGGAGTAGAAGAAGTCCTGGAGCAGTGGCTCGTCTGTTGGCTTTATGGGCCGGATGGTGACCCATCGACCATCTTTCAGTTGTGCCCTGGTCTCCTCTTCGGGGTAGTCGAAGGTCTCCGTCTCAACCAGGATCTGGTCTGGATACACGTAGGCCCTCTTTTTGGCCTCCTCCAGGAGCTCCTTTCTGAATTTGGGGTGAGCTATGTTGATGAGGGCCATGGCCCTCTCTCTGATGGATTTTCCGTGGAGATAGGCTATACCGAACTCCGTCACCACGTACTTCACGTCACCCCTTGTGGCCACAACCCCAGCCCCCTCCTGAAGGTACGGGACTATTCGCGAGGCCGACCCATCCTCGGTTGTGGAAGGAAGGGCCACAATGGACCTCCCCCCTTCCGACATGGCTGCTCCTCGGATGAAATCCAGTCTCCCTCCCAGGCCGCTATAGAAGTGAAACCCCCTGGACTCGGAGCATACCTGGCCGCTGAGGTCGACCTCCTGTGCGCTCACTATGGAGACCATATTTCTGTTCCTGGCCACAACCAGGGGATTGTAGACCTCCTCGGCTGGGAGGAAGAGAAAGAGGGGATTTTCGTGCACGTAATCGTAGATTCGCCTGGTTCCGATGCAGAAGCTGCAGACTATTCTCCTCGCATGGAGACCTTTCTTCTCCCCTGTCACAGCGCCAGATTCTATGAGATCTATGAAGGGGTCCGAGACAGCCTCCGTATGAATTCCCAGATCCACCTTGTCCTTGAGAAACGAGAGAACCCCATGTGGTATATGGCCCATGCCCACATGGATCGTATCTCCATCACGGATGAGGCGGGCCACATTCCGGGCTACCTGCTCCTCTGTCCTGGTCAGGGCCGCAAATCTGAATTCCATCAGGGGATGGTCGTGTTCCACTATGTGGGTTATCTGGGAGATGTGGATGAAGGTATCCCCCATGGTCCTGGGCATGGCCCTGTTCACCTGGGCTATCACCGTCCTCGCGGATTCCACAGCCGCCTTGACTATGTCCACTGAGATCCCCAGGCTCACGAACCCATGGGAATCCGGAGGAGATACCTGGATGAGGGCCACATCTATTGGCACGATTCCCTTTCTGAAGAGATGAGGAATCTCCGATGTGAAAACAGGGGTATAGTCCGCCCTCCCCTCGTTTATCGCATCTCTCGTGCCAGGTCCCACGAAAAAAACATTGTGTCTGAATCGACTGTCGAACCTTCTGTCAGTGTAAGGCGCATTGCCCAAGGTGATGAAGTGAAGGAGCTGGACATCGTGGAGCTCATCGGCCATATCCAGAAGACCCTGGACCAAATACTGGGGCTCTGCGCATCCCGTGGAGAGAAAGACCTTGGCCCCCCGCCTGACTGCTTTGAGGGCCTTTGGAAGCTGCGTGACTTTCTCCTTGTAAAGAGATGGCCAAGATGGTGACATCCCTTCTATCTCCTCATGGACCCTCTCCGGCCGTGGATCAAACCCCAGGGGACCTCCCTCATGGTAATGGATCGGCCATGGAATTTCGAGCCCAAATCGCTTCTCCCGCCTTCCAAATGGGGCCATCCCCTCGTCTTGGAGTGGAAATTCCATTTCGCCAGGTCATTCCACGAGAGGTGCTGGGGGGTGGGATTTCAGTTGCGGCTCCTGGATGAGGGAGCCCCCCCTTCTCTCGCCACCCTTTTCAAGTAGGCCAAAACCTTGTTGGCGACGCAGGGAGAGTCGATTTTCACCGATAGCTCATGATTCTCCCTCAATCCACCCTTTGTGAGGTTGTGGCTTCCCACTATTGTCCACCTTCCATCCACTACAGCGACCTTCATGTGGGAGCGCCTGTCGGGTCTGTCCCAGAGGACCTCGACCCCTCCCCTCTCCAGGAGCCTTGCGGTCTTGAGGTTGTCCCTGGCCTGCTCGGAGAGGGGATCTTCTGGCCTTTCGAGAAGGACGAAAACACCGACTCCCCTTTTCTTGGCCCCTATGAGCTCCTGCACAATTCTATCCTGGGCAGTGCGGGGGTGAATTCCGGCCTTGAAGTGATATGTGGCGATCCATATCTCCTTCTTGGCCCCCTGGATGAGGGAAAGGAGACTTCCCACGAGCTTCTCATCCTCGAGCACCTCGACGCTCGCATCCCCGCAAGATTGTGCCCGAGACTCCGAGATACCGAAAAGGAGAAAGACCACGAGCAAAGATCCGATGATCCCCTTTCCCACTGTCAAGACCTCCTTTTCCTTATCTGAGCGGATCCTCTCTGAGGTGGACTGCTATTAATCTTGGAAGGCCCGGGACGATTGGACAGCCGTCCTGAAACTTAAAAAAAGGGGCCAGACGGCCCCTTTTCCCTCTTTTCTCAACCCGATTCTCACTTCACCTCTTCGAAGTCCGCATCCACCACATCGTCCCTTCCCCTGTCGGACTGAGGACGGCCGGAGCCCGAGGAGCCGCCACCCCCTGCCTGGGCCTGCTGGGAGGCCCTGGCATACATGGCCTCGGCCAGCCTGTGAGAAGCGCTCTGGAGCTCCTCCGTGGCCCTCTGGATCGCTTGTACATCGGTCCCTTCCATCGCCTTCCTGAGCCTGGAGATGGCATCCTCTATGGCCCTTCGGTCCGAGGGGTCGATCTTGTCAGCATACTCCCTCAAGTTCTTCTCCGTGTGATAGATCAGGTTGTCAGCGTTGTTTCTGGCCTCGGCCAGTTGCCTCTTTCTCTTGTCCTCCTCAGCGTACATCTCGCTTTCCTTGATCATACGCTGGATCTCTTCCTCGCTCAGGCCGGAAGAGGCCGTTATCTTTATGGACTGCTCTCTTCCCGTTGCCAAATCCCTGGCCGAGACGTGAAGGATCCCATTGGCATCGATATCGAAGGTCACCTCTATCTGAGGCACTCCCCTGGGAGCAGGAGGGATACCCGTCAGGTTGAACCTGCCCAGGCTCTTGTTGTCCGCTGCCATCTCCCTTTCGCCCTGGAGCACATGTATGGTGACCTCTGTCTGGTTGTCAGCCGCGGTCGAGAATATCTGGCTCTTGCGAGTGGGGATGGTGGTATTGCGCTCTATGAGCTTCGTGAACACTCCGCCCAGTGTCTCGATGCCCAGGGACAGGGGAGTGACATCGAGGAGGAGAACGTCCTTGACTTCTCCCTTGAGCACCCCTGCCTGGATAGCAGCACCTATGGCCACCACCTCGTCCGGGTTGACGCTCTTATTGGGCTCCCTTCCGAAGATCTCCTTCACCTTCTGCTGGACCCTGGGCATGCGGGTCATGCCACCTACTAGGATGACCTCGTTTATGTCCGATGGCCTGAGGCCAGCATCCCTCAGGGCCTGGCGGCATGGTCCCTCGAGCTTCTCTATCAAGTCCTCCACCAGAGACTCGAGCTTCGCCCTGGTGAGCTTCATGTTGAGGTGCTTGGGACCAGAGGCATCAGCAGTTATGAAGGGCAA
>JAPWUY010000433.1 GCA_028275295.1 Thermodesulfobacteriota bacterium
GGACTTCTTGGGCAGGCAAATAGTGGGGAAGCTGTGAGGAAAGGAGGAAAGTGACCGATGCACATAGCGGTCCTGGTAAAGACTGTTCCGGACAGCGAGGCCCGTATGGAGATTTCCGATGGCGGAAGAGGGCTCCGGGTGGAGGAGAAATGGGAGCTCAACTACTTCGATGCCATAGCTGTGGAGAAGGCCGTCAAGATAAAGGAGGCTTTCCCCCAGGTGAAGGTAACGGCCATAGCGTATGGGCCGAGGTACGTTCTCGAGGGCTTGAGGAAAGCAGTGGCAATGGGGGCAGACGAGGCAGTGCATGTGGAAGGGAAAGAGGGCTCGTGGCTTTACCCCTTGAGGGCGGCTCGGGTCCTGAGCCAGGCCTTGAGGGATGTGGGATTCCATTTGATCCTGTGTGGCAGGAAGGCCACGGATGACGACTCGGGGCAGGTGGGGCCAATGGTGGCGGAATTCCTGGGAATACCTCATGTGTCGTGGGCTTCGAGCCTCGAGTGGGATGGTGGGGACTCATTGGTGGCTGTGAGGGATCTGGGGGATCACAAGGAAAAGGTGCGGTTTTCTCTTCCAGCACTCGTCACAGCACACAAGGGTCTTGCCGAGCCGAGGGTCCCGACGATCCAAGGGACTATGAGGGGTATGAGAGTGCAGCCCAGGAAGCTTCAGGCGGCCGAGGAACCCGGGACCGAGAACTGGAAACTGGTGAGGTTTGCAGAGCCCCCAAGAAGGCCTCAGGTGCGGATCATAGAAGGAGACGATCCTCGAGCAAAGGCGAGGGAGCTATTGAGGATATTGAGGGAGGAGATGAGCCTCCTCTGAAAGGGAGAGAGAAGGAGTCTCGAGATGGAGAAGGGAAGTATTTGGGTATGGGTGGAAAAGGCCGATGGAAAGGTGAAGCAAACGAGCCAGGAGGTCCTGAGCCAGGGGAGGTCCATGGCAGACGAGTTGGGGGGCTCCCTTCTCGCCATCATGGCTGGCCCCGTCTCAGAGGTGAATCTGGAGGATCTCTGCGGGCTTCCTGACCAGGTCATTGCACTGGAAGGGGATGGAGAGGGAGGCCCCTCTCTCATAGTTGAGACCTTGGAAGAACTCATCCGCAAGGATCCCCCTTGGGCACTACTGGCTCCGGGGACTCCATCCACCATGGACTGGATGCCCAGGCTATCCGTCAGGCTAGGAGTGGAGATGGTTTCCGATGTCGTGGGGATGGAGCTTCTAGAGGGCGGGAGGCTCAGGGTGAAGAGGCCTGTTCACGGAGGAAGATTCCTCGTGGAGATGGAATCTCAAGAGGGGGGGCCACGCCTTTTGGCCCTAAGGCCAAGGGCCTTCGCGAGAAAGACGGGTTCGAGAAGTCCGAGGGTCGAATGTTTTCCCATGAAGGCCCGAGGGCCCACTGAGGTTCAAGTTTTGGAAAAGGCCCAGAGGGAGAAGGGCTTCGTGGATCTGAGCGAGGCGAGGATCGTGGTCTCGGGAGGGAGGGGGATGGGAGGACCAGAGGCGTTCTTCCTCCTGGAAGAACTGGCAGCAATATTGGGCGGTGCCGTGGGGGCCAGTCGCTCAGTTGTGGACAGCGGATGGCGTCCGGCCTCTGAGCAAGTGGGGAAAAGCGGAAGGAGCGTATCCCCGGATCTCTACATGGCCTTCGGGATCTCGGGCGCGATCCACCACATAATGGGGATGGACAGCTCCAAGGTGGTAGTGGCAGTGAACAAAGATCCCAATGCCCTCATATTCCAACACGCTGATCTTGGCATAGTGGACGATGTGAACCATGTCCTCCCTGCTCTCATAGAGGAGCTCAAGAGGAGATCCTGAGGGAGAAGACAGGAATGGAGATACTGGATGTGGTGGTAGTGGGGGCTGGCCTAGCTGGACTTTCGGCAGCCTATTACGCGGCCAAAGAGGGCCTTCAGGTCTTGGTCCTGGAGAGGGGCGACCAAGCAGGGAGCAAAAACTTGAGTGGCGGCAGGCTGTATCTGGGGCCCCTTCTCGGGATAGCTGACGAATTCCTCGATTCGGCTCCTATGGAAAGAAAGGTGAAGGTGGAGAGGATTTCAGCAGTGGGCACCGATGGATCCATCACAGTGAGTCTATTCCATCGTGACTTCGATGCTCCAGAGCGTCAGAGCAAGACGGTCCTCAGGGCCAAACTGGACAGACACTTGGCCGAAAGGGTGGGAGAGGTCGGAGGATTCGTCGTAACCCAGAAGAGGGTGGATTCCCTGGTGAGAGAAGGGAAAAAGGTAGTGGGAATAGTCTCGGATGGCGAAGAGATTCGGGCCAAGGTGGTGGTCATAGCCGAGGGAGTGCTGGGGCTCCTGGCAAAGGAGTTGGGATTTCCCAGCCCACCAGCCCCAAGAGATGTCGCTGTGGCGGTGAAGGAGGTCATAGAGCTTCCCAGAGGGGAGATAGAATCGAGATTTTCCCTGGAAGGAGAGGATGGAGCCGCACACCTTTTCTTCGGAGCTTTGACCTCGGGGATACCTGGAGGAGGATTCCTGTACACGAATCTCGAGAGCATATCCTTGGGGATAGTGTTGAGGATGGAAAGCCTCCTCGCATCCCAAAGGAGCCCTCAAGAACTCCTAGAGGGTTTCAAATCCAGGGAGGAGATAACCCCGTTGATCTCCGGGGGAAAGATCGCGGAATATGGCGCTCATCTGATTCCAGAGGCGAGGAAGATCCCCTCGGGCCTGCTTGTGGGAGACGGATACATCGTGGCTGGGGATGCTGCAGGCCTCGCCCTCAATATGGGGGTTACGGTTCGGGGGATGGACATGGCA
>JAPWUY010000434.1 GCA_028275295.1 Thermodesulfobacteriota bacterium
CCACTTTGGCCGCAACCCTCACGAAATCCAAGGGCGCCTTCTGGGGCTTGAAGCAGGATATTTGGGTAACGATCTTGGAGCCCTCTTCGATGCCAAGCTCCTTTCTTATTCGACCTCTGAGCTCTGGATGGGGCGAGAACTCTCTCAAGGAAATCCCGCTTCTTATTAGAACCGTTCTCTTGCCCCTGGTGATCCCGAGGGAATCCGCAACCTTCGCATTCGCGCGAGAGACCATGATGAATCCGTCTGTGACCCTGGAGGTTATGATCTCCGAGAGCTCGAAGATCATCCTCAAGGGCCAAGGTTGCCACCGATTGAACCCGAAGCCGTGGAATGTGTGGATCACGATGGGTATTCCCTCGAGCCTCGCAGCCCATCTCCCCAGGATTCCTGCTTTGGAGCTGTGGGTGTGAACTATGGCTGGAAGGCCCGAATTCTCTTGGACTATCCACCGAATCCGTCTTCTTATCTGGTCGATTGCGACCAAGTCATCGACTGGCCTTATCTCCCTTTTCAGGTTCCTCACGAAGGAGAACCTTCCTTTCTCCAGCTTGAGGGCCTCGGAGTCGAGGATCCCTCCCGGGCCTGAAAGCAAATACGGCCTGAATCTTTGAGGGTCCAAATGGGTCACAGTGTAAAGGGTATTTTCCTGAGCTCCTCCGAGCTCCAGCATGGTTATTATGTGGATCACCGGGATCCTCATCCCAGGAGCCTTGAGGCGGCCTCCTTTCCTTGAATTATGGCATCCTCCATGGTCCCATATCCCCAGGATCCATATCGGCCAGCGCAGTGGATTCCCCACTCTCGCAGGTGATCCGAGATCTTGGGAAGTAGTTCTAGTCTCTCCCTGTCATGGATCACGTAAGCAACCGGAATCACCAAAGGAAAAACCACCTCCACCTCCCGAGCCGAGCGCAGTATACCGCAACGAACAAGGCCGTGAAGGGTCTTTCGGGTACAGTTTTCTTCGCCCATTTGCCTCACTGTGTGGCCTGGAATTTCCACGTAGAGGGAACTACAGCCAGCTGGCGCCAAATGAGGCCCAAAAGCGCTATAGCATCCCACCCTGAAAAAGGGAAATTCCTTCTCGGGGAAGTAGACCCAATGCTGGTCCGAGATCCCTTGCCTCCTCACCCCGAGATTGAGGACCCGCACACTGACCCACTTCAAGGCCTCCACTCCTCTTCGGGCCCAAGGAGGGCTCGGATCCAGGAGACCCAGGAGTTCTGGCAAGGGAATCGTTGAGATCATGGCATCGTATTCGACCTCTTCTCCACTTTCCAAAACCGCCTTCTTTTCCTCCAACAGAACCTTCTTCAACTGGCACCCAAATCTCGCAGATTTCAACCTGGAGGCGATGGCCTTCGGGATCTCCTCTATCCCCCCATTTTTCGGGTAATGGAATTTGGCATTGTATCCCAGTCTCTCGTTTTTCGCGCCCAAGGCCCCATTTACCACGTCTTCGACAGACGGCCTGGGAATTGACCACTCGATCCCCTGGGGGACAAGTTCCTTCAAGGGTCTACCGAACAATTTCTCGTTGTAAGGGATGAAGAAGTGCTCGCATATAGCCTCTCCGAATGTGGTTACAAGCCACAAGCCCAGGTCTTCCTCGTAGGTGGCAGTGGGAGCGTTCCTTCTTGCCGCTTGCTTTAGAAAATCCCCGAGACACTCCTCCATGAGCTCTTGGGGGAGAAATCCCAGATTTGCCTGGAATGGATAGGGAACCCAGGAGCCTTCAACATAGATGGAAGCCCTTCTCTCGAAGGAGCTCATTTGGCCATGGAGGAGGTCCTGGATCCATTCGAGAACTCCCTCGTCCTTGACACATAGGAGGTGGCCCGAGTAGTCGAAGGTGTAACCCCTGACCTGGAAGGAACGGCAAAGCCCGCCGGCCATCTTCTCCTTCTCGATGAGAAGGTACTTTTGCCCCTCCTTTTCCAGTTCGTAGGCTGCACTGAGTCCAGAAACACCACCACCCACAACGAGTATCATCTTCTGGGGACCTCGTTCTGTGAGATGGAAGGACCTTTCACATCCTATGTGAATGAGCTTTGCGTCGGAGGTTTTCTCTGTGTATCGAGGATTACGCGCACCTTAGGAGGAGGGATCCTCTTTACTTCACATGGTCATGTCTATCTTCTTGAGAAAATAGCCGAGCCCCAAGCCCAAGAGCGTGATCCCAGCGAGGATCATCAGGGCTTGAAGGTCATTCGCATATAGCATGAGGATCCCAGCTACTCCCAGAAGGGCACTCAGTCCATAACTACACAGGACGGTCTGCCTCGTGGTGAGGCGCCATTTTCGCAACCTGAGAGCAAAGTGATCCGGGCTTCCTAACAGAATGGACATCCCCCTTCTCCACCGAATATACGAGACAAAGAGCATATCGAAGAGGGGGACTCCGAGAACGACAACGGGTATAAGGATTCCTATCCTATTGTGGGCAGTGTAGCTACCAATAAGGCAGATGGATGCTATCATGCAGCCAATGAACAGGCTTCCAGTATCCCCCAAGTATATCTTGGCTGGCGAGAAATTGTACCGAAGAAAGCCTATCATGGCTCCTGCAAGTGAGAGGGTCATCATGGCTATCACGGGCCTTCCGTTCACTATAGCCACGTACGAGAGCACAAGACAACATACCGATGCTACCCCAGCCGCCAGACCATCCATGATGTCTATGATGTTGAAGGCGTTTGTCACAGCTACAATCCAAAATGCCGAAAGGATTATGTTCACCAAGTCGGGAAGGAACACTATCTGCACCTTGATCCCGGCTTTGACC
>JAPWUY010000435.1 GCA_028275295.1 Thermodesulfobacteriota bacterium
ACTCTTTGGTCTGGTCTCCGGCAACCAAAGAGGCCCCAGGATACATCTTCATCTTGATCCTTCCGTTGGTCTTCTCCTCTACAAGCTGGCACCACCTCTCGCCAGCATTTCCCCAAGGAAAGGGTTTTCCCACTACAGTCGAGAGCTTGTACTCGGCCTTGTACTGGCCGGAAAAAGAGGAGACGGGTAAAACGAGAAACGTGGCCACAACCAGAAGCGAAAACCCTAGCATGATACTTTTCCCTCTCATCTGAGTCCTCCTGGTAAGTTGGTTTTTTTCCTGGTAAGAGGCAAAGACAAATGGGTCTATATCACCGAGGGGAGAGAGTGTCAAGGGATTTGGCCCTATGTGAGATCAAAGGCTAACCTTGGATTTCCAAGGGCCCTCGGTTGAAGCCAAGGGTGGGTTGCAGGCCGAGGGAAACCCATCCCTTCAACTGGAAAGGGGGACCTGTGGGTGGGGCCCTATCCTTATCCATGACCCACAAGCTCCGAAAGGCCGTTTCCCCATATTGGAAAAGCGAGAGGATACGGTTCTCTGGTGAAATTGGGCTTTAGGTAAAAATTGGGGTATCTTCCGATGGAAATCAGGGGGAGATACCCCACGAGGGAAACTGGCAATGGGAAGACTAGGGAGGGATAGCTCTCGAGGCAAGCCTGAAGACGTCCGGGTGAGGTTTCGAGACTAGTGGAAGAGACCCCTGAGAGGCCTCTCTCATCACTCCTTTTGGATTCCATGGCCCTCCCGTGGGAATAGGGGTTCGTCCGATGGCTCCCGAAATACCAGGACTGGACGGTTGGTCAGACGAACCAGATCCAGGGCCTCATCGCTGATCATGGCCAGATACTTGGGTCTCTTTTGCCAGTGGGCGCCCAAAACGATCAGGTCGAAGCGATTCACGGTCACGGCCTTGAGAACCTCGTCCACGAAATCTCCTCGGGCCGTCATCAGGACGGGTGAAAAGCCGAGGCCCCGAATGATTCTCTCCGCCTCCTCGAGACATTGCCTCGCCTCTTCCTCCGACTCGGCCGTCTTTGTCTCCTGAACGTGCATGATGGTGATCTCCGGCCTCTTTTTCTGGAAAAGACGACCCAAGAATTTCAAGGCCCCCTCATCGCACTCCGAGCCACGGTAGGCCACCAGGATCTTCCTCACCGGCCTGAAGTTCCTCAGGATGAGGACTGGCCGGCAAGCGTCATGCAGGATCCTAGCATGCACCGCCCCCAGCAGTAGGCCCTTGAAAGAGGAGCCGCCGCGGGAACCGAGTACTACCATGTCGTAATCTCCTTCCTCTGCCACCCGCAGGATCTCCTCGGCCGGATCCCCCACAGCTACCCTTGGCTCGCAGGGGATCTTGGCTCCCAAGCAGACCTCGCACGTCTCGATGATCTCCTCGAGGGCCCTCTGGGCCTCGGCCTCCATGGCCGCGTGGAAATCTTGTGGGGTGGTAAACGGGGCGTACGCACCCTCCGCCCCGGCCTCTACAACATCTGGTTTCACGTAGAGGGCATCCACGTGTGCCTCGAAATGTTCGAGCAGGTGACAAGTGTAACGCAGAGCCATCTGCGATTCCTCATCCCTATCTACCGCTACCAAGATCTTCATCCTCATCCCTCCATGGTAAGTAAGGCTATGGATGGTGACATCAAGCCTGGACCACTCACGGCCGCGTGTGCGACTCAGGCTAACGCATCACAAGGGATGATCGTCTCCATTTGCTCGCAAATCTTCCAACCCACTCCCTTGGGAACAAACGATCGATCAGTGAACGTCTCCCGGCCCAAATGGCCACGAGATCCTCCTTGAGTTCCTCCTCAAGGAATTTCTCGAACTGCTGAATGTCCGTCACACGGACCTCGACTTTGATTTCCCGGTCCTCGAAATAATCTCCGATCTCTATTATTCGGCGGTAGACGTCCCTTCTAAGGCTTCCCTCCCCGCTTAGGCCCACGAGCTCCAGGGATGCTTTGTGAATGGTCGCCATCTGGTTGATGATTTCCAGAGAATCCTGACTGATGTAGCTCTGATCGAGACACGCGACAATCCGCTTGAATTCATGTTGATCCTTCACTAGCAAGACAGAGCATCCAGCCTCGCTCAAGACCCTTGAATAGACTTGCTCTGCAGCTCCCCACTTGGGTTCTGAACCAGATGGGCAACCCATCACGATGAGATCTACCTCCTGTTCACTCGCCTCAGCGAGAATCTCGGAAGCTGCGGCCCCTACCCGCAATCGCACCCGAAGGTCTTTTCTAGCGCTGCGGCAAACCAGGATCTGTTCCCAGGCCCTTCCCCTCGTTGGGATCCACTCATGGCGCCACTCGTTCATCACATAGGGACCATCCTCGCCTCCGGCCCGCTCAAGGAACGTGTCCCGGTAAGCTCTCAGGGCGCGGGCGAGGGAGTTTTGCTCTAACGAGCCTGGCAAATCCGGCGACACTCCGAGCAAGATGACATCAGCCCAAGTATTCAGGGAAAGCCTAGCCAGTTCCTCCAAGGCGTAGGCCGTGTGCGGCTCCTCATCTGCGACAAATAGAATTCTCATGTGTTCTCCTCCAATCGCTACTCGAGCCTCAGCCTGCCGGGCGCCACCTAGCTCGATCCCCCCGCTCCCTGGCTCGGCCGAGGCAACGGCACTCCGAGACACGGACGGCCGATTCCTCGGGAGCTCCCATCCCCTCGGGAAAGTCTCCTATCGCTTCGGATTCCCCAACTCTTTCGGCCCATCCCCCTCACGAGCATCAGGCCTCTCCAGTGATCTTTGCAGCCGCCTT
>JAPWUY010000436.1 GCA_028275295.1 Thermodesulfobacteriota bacterium
GTGGAAATGTGGGACAAGAAGTTCGGAAGGGAGGTCTACGAGGTATTCTCTGCCCTAGTGGATATAAGCTACGAGGAGTTCGTGGAATTCATAAGCTCAGTGCTTCCTGGCCTTGCGGAAGAGTTCTTGGTGGATCAAATAAGGGAGATGGCCTCCGTGGGCACATACGAGAAGATCATATGGGATACTGCCCCCATGGGGCAGACCCTCTCGCTCTTGCGCACCCCTTCCTTGCTGAGAGAGCACCTGAGGCCAGCCCCAAGGATATACTCCAGGCTTCGCCTCGGGGAGAGGAGCAAGAGATCCATTCTCGCGACTATCTCCAAGTGGGCCGAGCTGTCGGAGATGGACCTTCATTTCTTGAGGACCCAGGTGGAGATAGTTCTGGTGGCGATACCCGAGGCCCTAGCCGTGGAACAACTGGGGGGAATATTGGGGGAGCTTTACCGCCACCAATTGCTAGTTTCCGCTCTCATCGTGAATCAGGTTATCTCGGAGGTGGATTCTCCTTTCCTCGGCGAGAGGGCAAGACAGCAGAGGCTCCACCTGGAACGGATGTTCAGGGACTTCCCCCAGCTGGAGATGAGGTTGATCCCCCTTTTTTCCCAGGACATAAGGGGGCAAGAGGGCCTGGATCAGGTGAGAAGGGCTCTTTTTGGCCACAACCCCCCTGGGGACATGGGCTCAGCGCCAAGGTGTTTCACGGGGAGATAAAGAGCAGGTGCCATGAGGCTCTCTCCTTGTGGGCTTGCTTTCTGGCTTCCCTTCACCTCCAAGATCATGGTCCTTGGAGGACCCGCTTTCCGAATAAGATTTTCACCCAGCTGGGGGGGCAGAGACTTCTTGATTTGTTGCCTGATCTGGTTTATAGTCATTTGCGACCTTGATCTGCGGGGGAAAAGACCAGGGCCACAGCTGGTCAAAATCTGAGGATGCAGGTCCAGGGCTTGCATCCCGAAGGAAAGGACGGTGGATGTATTGACAATCTATAGAGCTTTGGAGGTCGAAGTTCAGGACAACGATGTTGAAAAGGCCCTTCGTCAACTGAAGAAGAAGATCAATGATGAGGGGCTCTTTAAGACCCTCAAGCTCAAAAGAAGCTACGAGAAGCCAAGCGAGTACCGCAGGCGCAAAGAGCGGGAAAGCCGAAGACGCAGAAACAGGATGCTCGCCAGGCGCAAACAGAGGGAGCGCTGACCCAAGCCGGCCCATCGATGGACAAAAAGGATTTTCTGGGAGAGGGACATGGCCCGCGGACAGCGCATTGTGTTTTTCGACGTGGGCAATGTCCTCATCGATGAAGATCCCTTTCTGTGCGAATCTTTCAGGCTGATCCACAGGGCCATACCAACGACGAGTCCCAAGGCCCAAATGGAGCGTTATCTGACCTTGGTGGAAAGGGCCTTGAGGACTCATCTCCATCTCGCTGTGGAGAGGGTCGGATACCGCTCCCTGGGAAAGAATTGGCCAAAGGTGAGGAGGGCCATAGGGGTAGAACTGGACAGAAGGTGGTGGAATTTGGCCAGACCAATTCCCGGGGCCCGTGGGGCCCTCGAGAGGTTAAAAGCACAGTGGCGTCTGGGGATCCTGGCGAACCAGCCTCCCCAGGTCCTGGAGTTCCTGGAAAAGGAGGGGCTCCTGGAGCTCTTCGATGTGGTCATCCTAGACTCCCAACACTCTGTCAGTAAGCCTGACCCCGCCATTTACAGGATAGCCCTGGAAGAGGCAAAGGTAGATCCCCAAGATGCATTGATGGTGGGTGACAGGCTCGACAACGATGTGGTCCCGGCAAGGAGATTGGGAATGAGGGCGGTTCTCCTTTGGATACCCACGAGGGAAAAGGGATGGGAGCCGAGGGATGAGTGGGGGGGCCTTCTCAGACCCATCCTCGAGAGATTGCCGGCTCCTCGCCTGGAGCATCTGCTCCCCAGGGAAAGGCCCATGGCAGTGGCCAAGAATTGGGAAGAGGTGGGGGAGGCTGTGGCCAACGCCTGGATGGCGGAAATCTAATCGCCGTCCTTCTCCCTCATGGGCCATTGTCCCCTTGATTCTAGGACTTCCTTGAGGGCCTTGAGCCCCATGTTGGTCACTGGGACTCCACCGTAAATGGCCATCTGGAAGATCACCTCCGCAAGCTCCTCAACCGAGCAACCCACATTGAGGGCTGCGTGGATGTGGAGCTTGAGTTCCTCGATCCTTTGAAGGACTGTCAAGGCCGCAACCGTGACAAGTTGCCTTGTGGTGTGGGGGATCCTCTCCCTCGCGTACATCTGTCCAGTGACGAAGATGGAAAGCTCTTTCGCGAGGCCATGATCGAAGGACTTCCATAGATCGAAGGGCCTCTCCCCCTCCCAACCCTGGAAGTAAAGGGAGGCAACTCTCTTGGTCTTCTCTTTCAGCGACTCGGAATCCATCAGAACCTCCTCACCATTTTCCCGATCAGCTTATCTCTCCTGGGACCTCCATGGCCATTTTGCCCACGACCCCTGGTCTCACCTTTCAGGGCCGGGGCCAGGGACACCCTCCTTGAGACCCTCTGCCAGGCTCCAACTCGCCATCGAGGGCCAGTCCGAAAAGAGACATGGCGTTGCGTGTTGTCCTCTCTGCCACCTCCTCCACGGTCACCTTGAGGACCTTGGCCACCCTTTGAGCCGTGTACCTGAGAAAAGCTGGCTCGTTCCTCTTGCCTCTGAAGGGAATCGGGGCGAGAAAAGGGGAGTCCGTCTCAAGGAGGAGCCTGTCCAGTGGGACATGAAGGACTACGTTCCTCAG
>JAPWUY010000438.1 GCA_028275295.1 Thermodesulfobacteriota bacterium
ACGATAGCCAGGATACTGGTCTTGACCTGCTCCGTGACAGCGAGGGCGAAGTATTCAGCCGGTGAGTTCCATTACAGGAGCACCCCATCGGCAGGGGCTCTCTACCCCACGGAGATCTACCTCTGCACCACAGGACAAGGGCCAATTCCCCCAGGGCTCTACTTTTACGATCTGGCAAGCCACAGCCTCTCGCTTCTGAGGCTCTTTACCAAAGAGGAGGAGGCTCGAAGGATCCTCTTTTTCATCACTGGCAGATTCTTCAGGAGCGCTTGGAAATATTCCGACAGGGGATACAGATACGTTCTCCTTGATGCTGGTCATCTCCTGGAGAATCTCCATCTGGCCCTCAACTCCATGAAGTTGGCCCATTCCATCAGATATGACTTTCCGGATAAAGAAGTGAACGAGTTTCTGGGTCTGGATCCTGGGAAGGAGGTAGCCCTGGTCATAGTCGAGTTGGGAGCCCAAGTGGGAGGGAGATTTCGTCTCCCAGAGGGCTCGAGGCTCGCGGAGAAGATCCCTCGGGCGAGGGAGATCTGCCTCAGGGAGGAAGTGCCTCCTCTCATAATCAGGGCCCATGAGCTCACGAGCTCTCTTAAGGGAACCATTGGAGAGGGAGCGGACATGTGGGAGAGGCTTGGCCTCCAGGTCCGTGGTCAAAGGTGGCTCAAGGGTTTTTCCTCAAGGCCCAAGGGCCCAAAATACGCGGATGTGCTTTGGTCGAGAAGATCCCGCAGGGCATATTTGCCCAGGGAATTGGGCCAGGAAGCCCTGGAGGCCATGGCAAGAGGACTCGAGATACGAGACGAGCCCTCAGAGTTCCATCCGAGAAAGGTCATAGCCATCGGTGCTTCGATATCGAGGGTTCAAGGTCTGGAGCCCGGATTCTACCTGATGGGGAAGGAGCAAGGGAGCCTCTCTTTAGTCCTGGAAGGAGATCTCTCCCCCCAGATGGCCAGAGCCTGCCTGGAGCAGGAGTGGATTGCAGGATCTGCCGTCCAATTTCTTTTCATGGCCAATCTCCGCCATATGGAGGAAACCTTTGGTCCCAGATCTTACAGGTACGCGATGCTCCTTTCGGGAAGAGTTGGCCAGAGGATATATCTAGGGGCAACAGCCCTCGGTCTCGGAGCATGCGGAATTGGCGCGTTCTACGATGAGGAGGCGAGAAGGCTCCTCGGCCTCAACGAGGACTCGAGGCTCCTTTACCTCGTCACTCTGGGCCCAATAAGAGGAAAGGCAAGCTGACAATGGAGGGAGAGGGCCCCTTGCCCGAGAATCCGGAGATTCTGCTGCCTTTCCCGGAGGGAAGCAGATTCGCTATTTTCTTGAAGAGGGAGAAGCGCTTCCTCGTGCAGGTGAGGACAGTGGATGGAGACCTTTGGGTTCACTGTAACAATTCAGGTAGCATGGTTGGACTTTTGAGGCCTGGGAGCACTGTGCTCATATCCCCGGCACGGACCAAAGGGAGAAGGCTTTCCTTCACCCTCGAGCTTGTTCAGTCCAATGGGATATGGGTGGGGGTGAACACTTTGGTGCCCAACAGGATACTCCGAAGGGCCTGGGAGAAGGGGTTGATCCCAGAATTGAGGGAATATCGTTCCATTCATTCGGAGGTGAGGATAGGCTCCAGCAGGATAGATGCCCTTTTCACAGCACCTGGAAAGAGGCTGTGGGTCGAGGCCAAGAATGTGACCCTGGTAGAGGCGGATGTGGCGTATTTCCCGGATGCTGCCACGAAAAGGGGCCAGAGGCACCTGGAGGAGCTCCTTGCCCTCTCATCCGAGGGGGAAGAAGCGGCCTGTTTCTATCTGATCCAGAGGGAGGACGCCATGTGCTTCCGCCCTGCGGAGTTCATAGACGAGAGGTACGCGATCCTTTTCCGAAAAGCCCTGGATGCAGGGATCCAGGTATGGCCATACGTGGCAAGGATCTCCACAAGGGGCATCTCCCTGGGGAAAAGGGTGAGGGTGCTGGGAGGGTGACGGGATTTGAGGATGATCTCCCTCAATATCTGAGCCACAGATAATCGGCATCCTCGGGCCCCAAAGGACCTTCCTTCAATCTTCCTTCAAGATCAGGCAGTATCACCCTCGTGAGGAGCCCGCTCAACTGGGCTATGACATCGGGGACAGCAGGCACCCAGGCATGGGCTATGCCCGTTAGGGCGACAAGGGTGACTTCTCCATGGGCCTCCCTGAATCTGACCATTGCCTGGGCCATGGCGAGATCCCTTGAGATCTGCGCCCTGCAAAATGATTCGAAATCCCTCTCTCCCCTGGAACTGTGGGCCTGGAAGGCCTCCATCATGAATCTGAGATAATCCTCCCTCGCTCGACAAGGGGACTCTTCCCCTCTGAAGTCCCCTGAGGATCGAGGATCTTTCCCTGGATCTGAGGGAGGGCTATCCTTCCACTGAACCGGCACATTGAGGCCAATGACCGGGATCCTCCCATCCCTCGCAAACCTGAGGATGTCCCTGTAGAGGATCCAAGAGGTCTGGGACCAATTCTCGCCGAACAAGTTCTCCATTTCCTCTTCGGTCATCTGGCCCATTGACCAGGCATCCAGCTTGCTCTGGACCCCTTGTTGGAACATCTCCATACCTATGGCAAGAGGAACTCTGGCCTCAAAGAGGGACTCTAGGAGTGACAGTTGAAACTGGTGGTGGCTCGGCTCGTCGTGGAGCTCCCCTACCATGACAAAGGGTGAACCCCTCAGCTCCGCCGTGAGCCTCGAAAGGCCCATCCTGGATCTGTCCCGGAGCCTTT
>JAPWUY010000437.1 GCA_028275295.1 Thermodesulfobacteriota bacterium
TCCTCAATTTGTTGGCCGCGCCCCTCACGTACTGGAGGTGAAACTCCAGCACTTCCTTTCCCCTTCTTGCGGTCTCCCCGGGGATGGAGAAGAGAAGCTCTTCCTTGGAGGAGAAGTACTCGTAGATCGTGGCCTCAGAAAGCCCAGCCTCCCTCGCCACATCGGAGACCGTAGCCTCCTGGAACCCCTTTCTGGCAAAAACCTTCTCTGCGGCCTTGAGTATCTGCTCCTTTCTCTGGCTGGCTCTCCGGGATCGACTCATGTTCAGTGCTCCGAGGCCCATTAAGAGAGTCTCGACACTTGGCAAACAGACACTATGATTATTGGGACCTTAGCGCACATCGTATCAAAAATCAACCCCATCTCGTGAAGGTCTAAAAAGAGGGGTGGGGAGATGTTAGAGCCATTGCCGAAAACTTCGAGGCCTCGCCTCAAAAAAACACCCCAGGTCTCGGTCCCCATCAGGTTGGGAGGGGAACGCTTGAGTGCGACCGAGGCGTTTTCCATTCGAATTACCGGCCTCTTGCGTAACCTCCGGCGGTAATGAAAATCCTTGCCATCCGTCCGGCCCTGCAATCCGGACGCGGAGAGTGCGTGCCTCCGAGAAAACCGCCTTCGGCGCCATCTCCTGGCCTTCCCCGTAAGGCCATCTCACCTCCGCTGGCCCCCCCGGAGGGGCGGGCTCCGCACGCCCGTAATGTCGGCATCGCGACTTACCGATGCATCTCGCCTTTGAAGCCGCTGGTTCCCCTTGTCCGGGTTCCGGTTTCGCGGAGGGGCGGGCTCCGCACGCCCGCTGGGGAGGCTTCGGCTTGACCCGACGCATGTCCCCGTCAGGCTACCGCGCCGTCGCTGGCGGATGTGGTGGGAATGAGATGTCTCGGCCTGCGTTTGGCCCTGCAATCCGGACGCACAGAGTGCGTCCCTCCGAGAAAACCGCCTTCGCGTTATCCCCGGGTTTTCCCCGCTAGGCCATCCCAGCTTGGATAGCCACCCCGCGGAGGGGCGGGCTCCGCACGCCCGCGGGAAAGGTATTGGCTCCACCCGGGCATATCCCCGCTAGGCCACCGGGTGTTCGCCTATGCATCGGCTGCGAGTGGAATGCCTCGGCCTTCGTACGGCCGTCCCATGCGGACGCACAGAGTGCGTCCCTCCGAGAAAACCGCCCTGCGCATCGTCTCCGGGCTCTCCCCGCAAGGCCATCTCACCTCCGCTGGCCCCCCCGCGGAGGGGCGGGCTCCGCACGCCCGCTGGGGAGGTTATGCCTCGGCATGAGCACGGCCTCGCAACGCGGACGCACAGAGTGCGTCCCTCCGAGAAAACCGCCCTCCGCGTTATGCCAGTGTTTTCCCCGCTAGGCCATCCCAGCTTGGATAGCCCCCCGCGGAGGGGCGGGCTCCGCACGCTTGCTGGGGAGGTTTTGCCTCCACCGGGCGATCGCGCCATTAGGCCCCCGGGTGTTCGTTTGGCCCCGATGATCATGTTATGCCTCGGCATGGGCACGGCCTCGCAACGCGGACGCACAGAGTGCGTCCCTCCGAGAAAACCGCCTTTCGCGCCATCTCCGGGTTTGCCCTGCGAGGCCATCCGTGCTGGGTTAGCCCCTGCCCAGGGGCGATTTGTCCCAGAAGATCAAGGTCAGGCTTCGAGTGCTTCGCAGCTAGGGGGTCCAAATGGGGTTTTCCCCAACTCAAGGGCATGGGCCCCAAGTGGGCATCTCGAAAGTCTCCATGAGTTCGCAACTACGGTGAGGCTACTCAGGAACATAGCTCCTACTGCCACGAAGGGTGTGAGAAGCCCTCCCAACGCAGCAGCTAGTGCCACGGAATTGTAAAGACCCGACAACACCAGGTTCTCGATTACGGTCCTCCTAGCCTTCTTGCAAAGATCCAAGGCCTCCAGAATCTTCTCCAGCTCACCTCCAGGGATCCAGACATCCGCCCCACCACCTGGGCCTCGGGCACGCCTGCCCACGGCAATTCCCATGTGGGCCAAAGCCAGAGCTGGACCATCGTTGAATCCATCTCCCACAGCGGCTACCATCTTCCCCTCTCCTTTTAGCTCTTCCACGATCCTCGCTTTGTCGCTGGGCGTCGCTTCCCCGGAGAAGTCCTCCAGCCCCAGCTCTCGTGCAACCATGCTCGTCGTGACCTTGGAATCACCCGAGATGAGCCTCACTCTCATCCCCCTGCGGACCAACTCCTGGACAAGCCAGGAAGCAGTGTCTCTCAGGGCATCGCCCATGGCCAATAGTCCCTTGACCGACCCATCCCAGGCGACAAAAGCGACTGTGAATCCTTTGGACTGGTATTCTCGCGCCTTCTCGAGGAGTGCAGGGGAGATCCTCTGCTCCGACCTTCTCATCCATACCTCACTCCCAACGAAGACTCTCCTCTTCCCCACGAGACCTCTCACGCCCGAACCCTGCTCCTCGTGGAAATCCTGCACTTGCTCCAGGCGCATGCCCCTTTCCAGAGCAGAGGCCACGATCCTCTTGGCAATAAGGTGCTCCGATGCCGCTTCCAATGAGGCCGCAATGGAGAGCAGCTCCTCGCAGTTCTCTTCCGGGCAATGGATTTCTCTCATCTCGAAGTTCCCGTGCGTCACGGTTCCCGTTTTGTCGAGGAGGATCTCGTCCAGTCTCCCACCCCTTTCCAATATCTCGGGATTCCTCACGACGATCCCCCTTTTTCTCCCCAAGGCGATGGCCGCAGATTTAGCCACAGGGATAGCGATTCCCAAAGCACAGGGACACGCCACAGCCCACACGG
>JAPWUY010000439.1 GCA_028275295.1 Thermodesulfobacteriota bacterium
TCGTGAGAGGATGCGCTGGAGGGTGCAGCTTCTGTTCCATAGGCCTTCATCAAGGAAGGGCTATCCAGAGCCGGTCCGTGGATTCTGTCAAGGAAGAGGCAATGAGAATGGCCTGTTCCCGAGATTTTCGGGGCACCATAAGCGACCTAGGAGGCCCCACTGCCAACATGTACGGCCTCTCATGCACCTCTGGCCATAGGAGCCGAAGGTGCAAGAGGGTATCTTGTCTTTTTCCGGATATTTGCCCCTCTCTTTCCACGGACCACGGGAGATTCTCCTCTCTTCTCGAGGAGGTGAGAAGGCTTCCAGGGGTGAGACACGTCTTCGTCTCGAGCGGCATTCGTCACGACCTAGCGTTGAAGGACAGGGACTTCCTGGAACAACTCGTCAAGCATCATGTCTCAGGCCATCTGAAGGTGGCCCCGGAGCATGCAAGCCAAGAGGTGCTCTCTCTGATGCGGAAGCCCTCATGGGACAAGTTCCTGGAATTCCAGGAGATCTTCTCGGATATCTGTAGAAGGGAGAGGAAGAGATTCTTCTTGGTTCCGTATCTCATGGCGGGGTTTCCTGGCTGCACAATCCAGCAGATGGACCTTCTCGCTCAGAGACTCAAGGCAAGTGGCTTGAAGCCCAGGCAGGTTCAGCTATTTCTCCCCACCCCCATGACCTTGGCCACAGCCATGTATCTCGCTGAAAGGGACTCGAAGGGGAGGAAGATATTCGTAGCCAAATCCCACGGCCAAAGACTCGAGCAATGGAAGAGACTCTTCTATTGGAAACAGTCGGGGGGACAGAGCCAGGCAAGCCAGCGCTGTTTACCATGAGGAGAGATCCGTGGCTACTCAAGGGCGAGATGGGGTCAAAGGGGGCCTTCCCCAAAGACACTGTGATTTTCGGTTCGAGATCAGGCCTCGGCTCGGGTCGGAACATAGAGAAACGTTCAGGGGCTTGGGGATTATGGGTTTTGGAGAACGATAAGGGCTGGATGTTCGCGAATCACTCTTTGGAGAGAGGAGATGACGAGTTCAGCTGAAGAATTCCATCCTTTGGATCCTGGCTACAGGTACTGCCCCAAGTGTGGCGGCGAGCTCGAACCTCGCTCCCTCAAACCAAATGAGCCAGAGCGCCTGGTGTGCAAGGTCTGTGGTTTCATCTTTTACCTGGATTCCAAGGTGGCAGTGGGAACCTTGACCCTGATAAACGGCAAGATTCTCCTCCTGAGGAGGGCCATAGAGCCGGGGTACGGGAAATGGGTCTTCCCGGGAGGATTCGTGGACCGTGGCGAGACTCTCGAGGCCGCTGCTGTGCGGGAGACACTGGAAGAGACCAACTTGGTCGTCCGGCCCATCTCCCTCCTAAATGCGTATTCCTACCCGGGAAGACCGGTGATAGTGATCGTGTACAGGGCTGAGGTTGTTCGAGGAGAGCCCATGGCAGGAGACGAGACCCTGGAAGTCAGGGCCTTCTTGCCCGAAGAGATCCCCTGGGATGAACTCGCTTTCCCGAGCACGCGAGATGCTCTCCGGGATCTCCTGAAACAGCTTTGAAAGACCCTCATGGATCTTGCCTTTTGGCCCTGGCCCCGCCCCACGGCCCTTTCTCGCTCCTCCTTCTGGGGCCTTCCAGATTCTCGGTACGACTTCCGCGAAAGGCCAGGGGGCTTTTCCCAGCTCTCACTCTATTATCTCCAGGACCACCCTCTTTTTGAGTTTGGCCGCCACTCCATTGAGGATTGTCCTTATGGCATTGGCAGTGTGACCCTGTCTGCCTATGATTTTTCCGACATCCTCTTTGGCCACCCTCACCTCTATCACCGATGTGGTGCCGCCAGAGACTTCCGTTATGTTCACATCCTCTGGCTTGTCAACTAGAGCACAAGCAATTATCCTCACTAACTCCTTCAGGGAAACGTCTGTTTGCCTTCGCTCCAACTTCCATCCTCCTCCGTCAAATGTTGTCTTGAGACAGAAATTGAATCCCAAATTCAGAACAGACTCTTTTCACAAGCCCATTGTCTTTGCCTTGGAGCACATATCCTCTATGGTTATGGATGCCAGGTACTCCGTGAGCCTCTTGCTCGCTTCGTCCCAGATGGGTTTGGCTACACAGGTAGGCGCCCTGTGGCACTCCTGATCCTTACGACGGGTTTCCCTGCACCTCACTAAACTGAGGGGCCCTTCTGCCGCCCTTACAACGTCAGCCACGGTTATCTCCGATGGACTCTTTCCCAAGTAGTACCCACCCTTTGGCCCTCTTATGGTGTTGACTATTCCTGCCCTTCTCAACCTGTTGAGAATCTGCTCCAGGTACCTGACTGGTATCTCCTGCCTGTCAGCAATGGACTTGATCTGCACGGGTTGCCCGCCGCTGTAATAGGCGATATCGAAAACCGCTCTCACCCCGTATCTTCCCCTGGTAGAAAGCTTCATCTCATCACCTCCGTCCTCGCCTCAGTCGCTTATGAAGTCTCCATGGGACAACCGGCTCCAGATATGGCTATGGAACCAAAGCCGGATGAATTTGTCAATCTCCTATCTTGGGGGTGGGAAAAGAACGTGATGGAGCACTTCACTCCCGCAGTGATGATGAGTGCTTCCCGCAATCTTTCGGCTGTAAATCCAAGAGGCGGCCATGGGCCGGAAAATTCCAGAGGCCTTGACAGGGAAGTAGCTTCGCGGCTAAGGTCCTCAGGGATCCCAAGGCGCAAGTACGTTTCGAGATTTGTGGGCCCCGGGGCCTCATGGAATATTGGGGGGAGAGATGGA
>JAPWUY010000441.1 GCA_028275295.1 Thermodesulfobacteriota bacterium
TACCTTCCGCCTCCCCCAATCTACGGTCCGAAAGGGCTCCTTTCTTCCCGAAAAATCTGGCCTCACCCTCTAAAAGCGGCCTCCCATTCCCGAACTTCTCTCTTCTTAAGCCAACGAATCCTCGACCCCCTTGGCCCTCTCCCGCTCACCTGTCGCCCCCAACCATGGCCAAGATCTTCCGGCCCTACCTGTCGATGAGGCCCCAATTGTCACGCCCCGCTCACCATATGTCCCTGCAATAGTTTTGATACTCGCATTCCACACATTTGGCCCTTTCCCTGGGCGGGTCGGGGAATCGCTCCTCCCGAATCATCGATCGAATCTCCCTCAGGGTAGCCTTACAGGCCTCCTTCAACTCGGCTGTGATCGTGTAAGGAACTGCGTCTCCCTGGATGAGGAGGTACACAAAACCTGTGTTCACTGGTTTCCCAAACCACTCCTCCACGAGGAGAGAATACCCTCCAAGTTGGAACAAGTGGTTTCGGTGAACGCCTCCTCTTGTCCACTTGAAATCGACGGGGAAGCACTCCGAGCCCGTCTCTATGAGCATGTCCAGCTTCCCAGACAAGCCCAATATCTCCGAATGAAGCCACAAGTCGAACTTTCTCACTCCGGCCTCCAGACCATACCGCTTGAGTTTGCGTCGACCCTCGAGTCTCTGGATCTCCTCCTGGGCGATCTTGCCCCTTTCCATCTTGTATGTCGGCCTTCTCTCGACGGGGAGCACGTACTGGTAGAACACTATCCTTTTGCAATACGCATACTGCTTTAGGTCAGTGACCCTGAGAGCCAGGGGTTCTCTTTTAGGGGAAGGGGCCAGCCCTTCGGGCCCTCCATGGGACCTCACTCTTCGCCCTCCTCTACGTTTATGAACTCGCGATATTCCCGAAAGTCCTTCTCGCAAACAGGCTGGATGAGAATCTTTCCAGTGCTGCTTGAAATGGCGTCGCGCAATTTCACAGCCAGCTCCTCCCTACGATTGCGAGAGAGATAGCCTATGAACCCACTGAACTGTATGCGCTCGAGGCCATAATCCTTGCAGATAGAAGCCACGCGGTTTCTGATCTTGTCGTTGTCTATGTCGTAAAACACGTAGGTCAAGACCTCGCCAGCTCTTCCCACTAGATCGAGAGCATCGATGCCAGTGCGGACCAACTCCTGTTTTTTGACTATCTTTCCCATGCACTCACCACTTGAAGGAGAAGGGCCGATAGGGCCTCTCGCCCCTCAGAAACGCTGCACAATTGCGAGCCTGAATCTGGATGATGGATCTGAGTTGGTAGGTCTTGCCTTGATAGCGCTCCTTGGATTCTAGCCTCTCCAGGATCTTCTCGCTTAAAGTCTTCCTGGTTTCAGGGCTGAGGAGGCCCCCTTCCATGCGAATGGCCTCCCCACGATTGATGTGGGCGATGACTGTCCTGTCCACAATGGGCTGACGGAACTCCTCCACGAGGTCCAGCACCAAGGAGGGTTTACCAGGCCTGTCTACATGGAGGAACCCGGCGAAGGGCTCTAACCCAGCCGCCACCACAGCACCCCAGACCTGACAATATAGAATCCCGTAGCCATAGTTGAGCATGGAGTTGACCTCGTCCGTCGCTCCCCGCCTGATCCTTCCCATGAAAGAGGCCCTTTCAGCGATGATCTCTTGAACCCCTTCCCAGTAAAGACGGCTCGCTGTCCCCTCGACTCCCATGAGAGCATTTCTCACCTGGCCCATGTCGCTGCCTTTTACCTTGAGAGCCTCCTGGCGGAGGCTTTTAAGCGCGGCCGCAATCTTTGTGACCGCACGGTATCGGTCGGGGGCGTTTTGCTTCATGTACTTGGCGAAGTAGAGAAGCAAGCTTCTTTGGTTGTTGAGTTTTCCCCCGACGATGGCCTTGGAAAACTCGATCCCCCTCTGATCATCCAGTGCCCTGAATTGTTCTCTGCGGGCCTGGATCGTGGCGGAAAGGGTCGGAGCTGTGATCTTGGCATAAGGCCTTCCCGACCCGTGCAAGAAATTGATCTGGATGCCTCTATCGCAAAGCTCCATTATCAGGTCGGATGATATGGTTATGCCTCGCGAGGCCAATGTCACCTCGCTCAACCGGTAAAAGGGAAACTCGTACAAGAGATCCTTCCCTTTGCGCACGAGGAGCCGCTCGCCCTGCTTGCTCACGAAAACACCGAACCCCGATAGCACCAGCTGAGAGGCATCGCCCGTGCGGACCAAGGTGACTTCCTCGGTGATCCTGAGCTCGTCCTCCACATCCCTGTCAATCAGGACGGGTATTGGAGTGGGCTCCTTCGTGAAAAGGTTTAGCTGGGCGGGGTTCCTGAAACGCAGCGGTTCATCGTGGCCTGGGAATATGGAAATTACCTTGGCCGCGGAATCTTCTTCTCTTTCCATGACCTTCCCTCCCTATGGACGCCCCCAACGTCCTCCAGAAGGAAGACGTGGAGGCATCCGTCAAAGGGGTTCTGAGACGACCCGGTACCACCCTTGTCCGAATACTGCTGCCTTCCCCACATGCACATACTGCCCAAGCCATAGAAAAGGCCAGAACTCCTCCATTTCCCCCTCGTATCTCGCGGTTCCCATCCACCCTTTCAGGGTGTGCTTGAGCTCCCGGTGCTTCGAGTACCTGATCTCCTCAATCCAACGGAGACGCTCAAAAGAGGTCCTGATTTGGTCCGCCCTCTCGCCGAAGGACTGAAAGTCCATCTCCAGGGCCTCTCCACAGTAGAAATAAGATAGGCTG
>JAPWUY010000011.1 GCA_028275295.1 Thermodesulfobacteriota bacterium
GGGAGTCGTGATCCATGGAAAAGGTGAAGGTGAAATCGCCCCTCGTCGAGATGGACGGGGACGAGATGGCGAGAGTAGTGTGGCGCCTCGTCAAGGAAAGACTCATCCTGCCTTTCGTGGAGATGGAGACAAAATATTTCGACCTGGGAATCATGAACAGGGATGCAACCGAAGATGGGGTGACACTGGAAGCAGCGAGGGCGATCGGGCTTTATGGAGTGGGGGTCAAGTGCGCCACCATAACCCCCGACTCCGAGAGGATGAGGGAATATGGCCTCAAGAAGCAGTGGCCATCTCCCAATGCCACCATAAGGTCAGCTCTGGATGGGACGGTCTTCAGAAAACCGGTCCTGGTCTCCAACGTCTCCCCAATAGTGAGAAGCTGGAAGAAACCCATCATCATAGGAAGACACGCCTACGGAGACATTTACAAGGCAGTGGAGCTCGTGGTAGAGGAACCAGGAAAGGTGGAGATCGTGTACACAGAACATGGCGGGGAGAC
Organism: Thermodesulfobacteriota bacterium; assembly: GCA_028275295.1. Lineage (GTDB taxonomy): Bacteria > Desulfobacterota > Desulfocorpusculales > Desulfocorpusculum > Desulfocorpusculum > JAPWUY01. The sequence continues at coordinate 503 of JAPWUY010000011.1, forward strand.
TGTTAGGCTTCTCGTCCATGATTTCCGAGGACCAGGGGTCACCATGGCGATCCACAACCTGGAGGCGTCCATCAGGTCCTTTGCCAGGTCCTGCGTGAGGTACGCACTGGATGAGGGAGTGGACCTCTGGTTCTCCATGAAGGACACCATAAGCAAGAAATACCACGCCTATTTCAGAAAGATTTTCGAGGAAGAAGTGGAGGCGAGAAAGGGGGAGTTTGCTAAGAGGGGAATCTCTTACAGGTACCTCCTCATAGACGATGCTGCCTCCCAAATTCTCAGGCAAGAGGGAAACATTCTCTGGGCATTGAGCAACTACGATGGGGATGTGTTCTCGGATCTTGTGGCCTCTGGCTTCGGAAGCCTCGGGATGATGACCTCTGTGCTAGTATCGCCTGACGGGAAGTATGAATACGAAGCCGCCCACGGGACGGTTCGCCGCCACTATTACGAGCACCTGAAGGGCAATCCCACGAGCACCAACCCAGTGGCCTCCATATTCGCATGGACAGGTGCACTCAAGAAGAGGGGGGAACTGGATGGAACCCCAGAGGTTGTAGCGTTCGGAGAGAGGTTGGAGAGAGCGGTCGTCGAGACCATAGAAGGGGGAATAGCGACCAAGGACTTGATCCCCCTCATGAATCCGAAACCTGAGCGTTTCAGCACGACCGAGGAATTCATAGAGGCAGTGGCGAGAAGGCTCGGATCCTCGTCCCATGGATGAGAAAGTGCTCGCAACCCAGATGGATCGATTCCACGGGCTTCGAGCCAAAGGGAAAGGAGGGAAAGGAAATGAGAAGGAAGGTGACTCTCGGAATGATCTTCGTCCTGGGATTGGCGCCTCTGGCATTCGCGGATTTTCCAGAAAGGGCCATAGAGATAGTGGTTCCTTTCGGTGCAGGAGGGGGGAGCGACACGGCAGCAAGGGCCCTTGTGGAGGGGCTCAAGCCACAGCTCAAACACGGGGTCGTGGTCACGAACATGCCAGGAGGGGGTGCCACCAAAGGGATGCTTCACGTGGCTCAGCAGCCAGCAGACGGCTACACGGTCCTCGCTGTGACGACCTCCCACCTCATAGATGCCGTCAAGCCCAAGACAAGGGCGAACATCTTGACCGATTTCGATCCCCTTTGCAGAATCCAACTGGATACTTCGTCTGTGACCGTATCTGGGACCTCTCAGTTCAAGACATTGAGCGACCTCATAGAGTTCGGCAGGAAGAATCCCAAGGCCCTCAAGTTCGCGGGAACCTCCCCAGGTGGGTGGTCGGAGATACAGACCGTCGCGTTCTTCAAGAAGGTGGGTGTGGATGTCACCTTCGTCCCCTTCGACTCGGGTGCGGAGATAAAGGCGGCTATAATCGGTGGGCACATAACAGGCGCGGTGGAGGAGCTGGCTGAGACCTTGCCCCTCATCCAAGCGGGGAAACTGAAATCCCTCTGCGTCATAATGGAGAAGAGGCATCCAGCGCTTCCCGATGTCCCTTGCTCCCAGGAACTGGGCATCGACTATACCCATGGTCTCATGAGGGCGTGGGCAGTGAAGAAGGGCACGCCTCAGGAAAGACAGAAGTTCCTCCTGGAGCTCATCCGCAAGGGGATGGAACACCCCACCTATCAGAAGTTCGTAAAGGAAAACCATCTCGATGTGAGGCCTGGATTTCTGGGACCGGAGGAGACCCGCAAGTACTGGGAGGAGCAGGTGGAGTTCTTCAGGACCGTGCTCAAGGAGCTGGGCTATGTGAACTGATCTCCCCTCCGTGTGTGGAGCTCAGGAATTGCCCTGGAGCCGATCCATGGGCTTCGAGAGACGAGGGAGGGCCTTCGGGGGAAATGGATCAAAAAAGGGAAGTGGGACTCGGGGAGGGAAGGGGAAGAGAGGAGAGGACCTTTTCGAGGTGGAAGAGAGGGGAGGTCATTTTCTTCGGCCTCTCCTCGGCCTTCTTCCTCTTCATGAGCTTCGAGGCCCTGGGGCAACTAGGGCACGGAAGGCCAGGTGAGATGGGAAGCGGAGTTTGGCCTCTCATAGCCCTTTCGGCATGCTTGGGTCTCAGCGGCCTGCAGGTCTACTTGAGTTGGAAATCCTCGGCCAAGGCCCTCTCTCCCCCCGAGGAGGTCTTGGAAAGCAAGCCCCGGAGAAAGGAGCTTGTCCTAGCTGTAGTGGTCTTTGCCCTTTACCTTCTTGCCATACCATGGCTCGGCTTTTTCCTTTCGACCTTTCTCTTTGTCCCGGCAGTTTCATGGGCCTTGGGAGAGAGGCGCACCCGGGTGCTGGTCCTGGGGGCCATTGTGGTCACAGGGGCGATCCTGGGACTTTTCGGTTGGTTCATCTCCATACCGTTTCCCAAGGGGGTCGGGATATTCGCATCCCTGAGTAGGCTTCTCCATTGATGGAGGACAGATAGATGACTGTCCACTACCTCAATGCCCTGGCCACCATCTTGGCTCCCGAGAACCTCATCGCCATGGTCCTGGGGAGCCTGTGGGGGCTTCTAGCGGGCGCTCTTCCAGGGATAAGCACCTCGATGGGTGTTGTGCTTCTTCTCTCCTTCACTTACACAATGCCACCCATGACGGCCTTCGTGCTCCTTGTGGGTGCTTATCTTGGCGGCATAACGGGTGGATCCATAACCTCCATTCTCTTTGGGATACCGGGCGAGCCCTCATCTGTCCCCACGGTCATAGAGGGGCATTCCCTGGCAAAGCAGGGAAAGGCCAGCTATGCCATGTGGGTCTATCTCCTGTGCTCCATCTTCGGGGGCCTTTTCAGCACCTTGGTGATGATATTGGCAACCCCGCTCATAGCTGATTTCGCCTTGAGGTTCGGACCAGCGGAGTACTTCGCCCTCACTGTCTTGGGACTCAGTGTGGTATCTGGACTGTCCGGAGGCTCCCTGGTCAAGGGATTCCTCTCCTGTTTCTTCGGCCTTTTTCTAGCCACAGTGGGAACCGACGGGATAACGGGCGAGGAGAGGTTCACCTTCGGCACCGTGACCTTGTTGGGGGGATTCAATTTCGTGGTGGTGATGGTCGGGCTCCTGGCAGTATCCGAGATCTTCTTGGAGGCGGAGGAACCGTTCCAGGAGTACAAGGGAGCCGTGGAATACAAGGGCCTCCTCGGCGAACTCCCTCCATTTTCCCTCTTCAAGAGATATTGGATCACCATGATTCGGTCCCCCATCATAGGGACCATAGTGGGAGCTCTCCCAGGGGCAGGGGCAACCATCGCTTCGTTTCTGGCCTACGGAGAGGCAGCCCGCACAGCCAGACACGAACCGGAAAAATTCGGCCGAGGGGCAGTGGAAGGTTTGATGGCGGCTGAATGCGCCAATAACGCATCCACAGGCGGCTCCATGACCATCCTTCTCTCCCTCGGCATCCCGGGCAGCAATACTACCGCGATGCTGCTCGCCGCCTTCATGATCCACGGGATGCAGCCTGGACCTCTCCTTCTGTCCACACGACCGGATATCCTCTACGGAATCTTCGTGGCCATGATCCTCACCAATCTCTTGCTCCTGGTCCTCGTGGGGATGAGCATAAGACTCTTCCTCCAGCTCAACAAACTCCCCTATTCCATCTTCTCTGCCACGATTCTCATCCTCTGTGTCGTCGGAGCGTACGGTCTCAACAATAGCATGGACGATGTCCTCCTCATGTTCGCCTTCTCCATAATCGGCTACTTCATGAGAAAGTTTCAAGTGCCCGTTGCCCCTTGCATACTGGGTCTCGTCTTGGGAGACCTGGCAGAGCTTTCCTTGAGGAGGGCCCTTTTGCTTTCGGGAGGAAGTATCCTGGGATTGGTAAGTAGCCCCATAAGTGCCATCCTATTGGCAGGGGCAACAATTTCCGTGGTCTACCCTCTCTTCAAGAAGCCCAAGGGGATCAGGGGTGTTTGAGATCTCGGGCCGTCTCGCTCCCCAGGATCTTTGCCCAGGAGGCCGTGGCCCCTCAAGGCTCGATGGCGAACGGAGAGTCCGTCGTATCCGACCCCAGGGATTCCCCTTTCTCGCTCAGAAGAACCACCTTCAACCAGCAGTCATCCCACACTCGATCCACATCTGGAATCCTCCAGATATAGGATCCTGGGTTCCCCTCGAGGGTGACAATGGGCTTCCAGGGCCTGCTCGATCTCATCTTGTAGAGCAACTTCACCTTGCTCACTGGCTCCTTGGTTCCGTGGGTGAGCCAAGCCAAAGGGACAGCCTCCCCGGCCCTCAACTTCTCCCCTCCCTTCAGGGTCGTGAGCTCCACTACGGATATGGTGAAAAAGCCGTCTGTCCTCTGGGATCCAATCTTTTTCCCCGATGAGTCGTACCCTATGAGCTTGAGGAGGCAGCGGGATTTGTTCCCAGAGGGTGTGGGGACGAGCCACTTGAGGCTCCTTCCCGTTGCCGACTTGGTTATGACCTTCCAACTGGCCCCTCCATTCAAGGAGTAAAGAAGCTTGAACCTGACTGCCCTCTGAGGGGCAGCCCACCTCACGAGAAACTCCTCCCCGGAGAAGAGCTTGTCTCCTGCCTGGGGGGAGAGGAACCTCATTCCAGCCTCGGGATCTATCACGTTCACTGCGTGGGATGCACTGCCTATGCAGCCATCCGCATCCACCACCCTGAGCCTCGCATCCCCATGATATTCCCTGAGGTAGGAGAAGGTGCAGGAGCTCGATGCGCAATCCGAGATGCCATCCCCATCCATGTCCCACGAGAAATCCACTGGAGGCCTCGCGCCGCTTACCTGAGCCACGAATTGAACTTCCTCGCCAATTACCGAAGGATTCGGCCAGAAGGTGAAATCCACCTGATCCAGGAGGCATCCATCAGCACCATCGATGGCCATGGGAGCGGTGTCCAGGGGATCCAAGTGATCCTTGAGCCTGTTTTCTGGAGCTCCTCCCCCCTCCCACGAAGCCCAGAACCTTCCAAAGTAATCGGAACCTTTGGGATTTTCGCACGAGGCGCTCCCTCCCCACAGCTGCCCCACGAGCCTGTGGTCCTGGTTCCACAGACCGCATCCAGAAGAGCCTGGCTCGGTCGTCCCCTTGTCCCATGCGCCTACCTTGAGGAAAAGCTCCGGCCTCCCAACGGAAAGTCGATCCTCCGGTCCAGCGACTGTGAGGGGATCGAACTCGAAGCTTATCTTCTTCTCCCCTCCTTGGGGATGGTGTATTGCCACAGCCATCTCGGGGAGGCTTTCCCCCCTGTACCATCCACTCCAATGGGGAAAAGAGGTGGATTGAGGCCTCCTTGCGAGCTCCACCAGAGAAAAATCCGACCCATTGGAGCTAGACCAAGCTGCCCTGAAGAAGCTTCCCGATGTGAACTGGTCCTTCCTGCCATCGCTCGGCCCATTGCAGGTGGACTTCTGGTAGTTCCAGTAAACGACGACGCTCTGGGCATTGGATGGGGTTATTCCGCAATGGTTGGCGGTCAAGAAAAGTGGGGTGAAGTCCTGGGAAGTGTTGTTCAAGAGGGTGCCTGTGCAGAGGATGCTCCCGCCGATTGTGACGAGGCCCACAGACCTCGCCTCCCTCTCCCATGGCTCGGCCTCGGGGCAGCTCACGTCCACATTGCACGGCCCGGCTTGGGGGAGTTTGGGATAGACCTCTTTCCCCTCATCCCGAGGAGTCGATATCTCCCTGAAACCGTACCCCACTGCAGTCAGCTCCAACTCGAGATCCCTGGTTTGCTCATCTTGGAGGACGAGCCTCAAGAGGGCCTCATCTCCCCTCAAAATTGGGGTCCACATCTGGCCGTGAGTGGAGTTTTCCATGTCCGTGAAGGTCCAAAGGGGGGCCATCTCGCCTGGTCTCCAGACCTCCAACCGAGCTCCTTGGGGCAGCCTGTATTTGCCGAAGCCGAGGCTCAAGGATAGTGCACCTGGAGCTCTTATCACGAGCTCCCAGACCTTCTCCCCTCTCTCATCCTCCGACCAGTTTCCCGAGTTCCATGGGGTGATGGAGACGTAGTGGGGTATAGCGAAAACCAAGGGTTCACCGGCTCTGGGCCTCCTCAAATCCTTGAGGACAAGGGGATCCATGGGACCTATCTGGAGCACATCCAAGGCGATCGCCTTCGCCCAGAGCGAAACCCCTGCCAGGGCCATGAGAGCAGAGAGGACGATCCAACCCCTTCTTGCCATTCCCCTCACTTTCCCTCCCTTTCCTCGAGCCATTCCCACATCTTCCTCAAGTTTTTTGTGAGATCCCATCTTCCATGGGCGAAGACCCCGTAATCCGCACCAGCCATGGCTGAGGCGAAACGGGTGGAGTTGGAGAAGAAAAGCCACTGCTCGACCCACATTCTCTCTATGCCCTCGTCGAAAGGATTCTCCTTTTTGGCCAAGCCTTTTTCCCAGGCCCTGAGGACGAGCCTGGTTGCCTCCAGAGTGGATGCATTGGTATCCGAGATGGTCTTCTTGAGCTTCTCGAAGTGCCCTTGGACCCAGGGACTACTGTGGCAGGAAGAGCAGACCCCTTCCATTGCGGAAAGCCTCTTCCCTAATTCCTCAGGGCCAATGACCGCGGTCTCCACTGGTTCTCCTGTGAGTTCAGTGGGGAGGGCAAGGCCAGCACTGTTCCTGAATCCCGTGGTATCCGGGCTTCTTGGATGGGGATGGGAATAAATGAGACCGAAAAGTCTCCATGGGAGCCTGTCTGCCATGGCATGGGACCTGGGGGTCAATGGATTTCCATCAGGATCCACAATCAAGCTCACATGGCATGTGGCACAGGTAGGGGCCTGGAAATCCTTTCCCACACGCCAGGGCACTTCATCCCATTTCCAGAAGTTCCCAATGGAATTGTAGAGGTTTCCATGCTTGCTCACCTGATAAACAGCATAGGCTGGCACATCCGGCCCCTTGTGGCACTGGGAGCAGGTCTCGGGCTTTCTCGCCACCTCTATGGAAAAGGCATGTCTCGTGTGGCATGCAGCACAAGAACCCCTCGTGCCATCGGGATTTATCCTTCCAACTCCCTGATTGGGCCATCCTCTTAGGGCCGGAAACTCCATGGATCCGATGGAGGTCTCCCTCGTCATCCTGGGTCCAACCTGCACCTTGGTCCCATGGCAGGCAAGGCAGGAGTCGCTCTGGGTGAGCTCCTCTGGCTCCCTCTGGAGCAGGGCCCCATCCTTCACCGCTTGAGGACCATTTATGGAATTGGCGAGGGCCGCATAGAGGGGATTGCCCATCAGGTTCCCGTGGGCGCGGGACATGAGATTCTGTTCGAATTGCGAGGCCTCAACGGGGTGGCATACGGAACAATCCCTCGGAGATACCAAGGTGTGGACCTTGAAACCATTGTGCTCGAAGGTGTCTGGATGGGATTCGGGGTTCAACGTGTGGCATTCGGCGCATCCCACGACCACATGGGCAAGCTCTTCTGGGATGGAATTGGCAGAGAAACGTCTTTCCAGCTCTCCCTTTCCCATTGCCTCTGAGGGCCTCGTCCTGGAATGCTTGCTCTTGAGCCAATCGCCGTGGATCCCGGGAAGCACGGACACATGACAGGAAAGACAAGTTTGGGTGGCCTCGCTCAGCTCATGAGCCCGAGCCCATCCCGAGGCCAGAAGTAAGGCCCCCAAGAATATCGAGCTCCTTCTCATCATCACCTCCCCAAGGCCCAGCTCATGAGTAGTGCTCCAGTATGCTCCTGAGGGTCCCTTTGTCCACCTCTCGACCTATCAAGGAGCCTTCTTTCAACATGGGGAAATGCTCCTCGAAAGAGGGCCTGTTGTTCCTGTAGATGATGCCTATGGGGATCTCCTCTCCCCATTTCAGGGAAATGGCCATGGCTCGTTGCCAGTCAGTGGGGTCGTAGTCGTGGGGAAGGGGTTTGCATCTCTGCCTGTACCACTCGTACGTGTTCACGCGGTTGAAAGAGACGCAGGGCTGGAGAATGTCTATGAGGGAGAAGCCCTTGTGCTTGATCCCTGCCTGGATCATCTCCACTAGGTGTTCCACCATCCCCGCAAAAGCTCGAGCCACGAAACCAGCCTGGAGCGCCACGGCCACTGCCAAGGGATTGAAAGGAATGGAGTAGACCCCATCGGGCTGAGCCTTTGTCACGAAGCCCTTCTCGGATGTGGGACTCGCCTGCCCCTTTGTGAGCCCGTATACCTGATTGTCGTGGACCAGGACGGTCAGGTCCACGTTCCTCCTTATGGCGGCCAGGAAGTGGTTCCCTCCCTCTCCGTACATGCACCCATCGCCGCTTTCCACTATCACCACCAAGGCGGGGTTGGCCAGTTTGGCCCCTGTTGCCACAGGAAGGGATCTGCCGTGGAGGCCGTTGAAGACGTTGGCATTGAGATAGTGGGGAGCCTTGGCTGCTTGGCCGATGCCCGATACGAATAGCACTTGGTGAGGCTCGAGATCGAGACCCACCAGGGCCTCCTTCACTGCCCTCAGGATGGGGAAATTGCCACATCCAGGACACCAGGATGTCTTGTAGTCGCCGTACTGTTCCATTGTCGCCATGGAAGTCCCTCCTTCTCGGTCCTCTGAGCCATCTTCTGGCTCTAACCCCACTCCCCTCTCAATCTCCCGACCATACCCTTCTCAGGATGTACTCAGGCGTTATGGGAAGGCCGTCGTACCTCGAGACCCTTTCTTCGAAGGAAAACCCCGTCTCCCTTCTTATGAGCCTGGCTAGCTGGCCTGTGGCGTTTCCCTCGACGCACACAGCCCTCTTGGCCCCCCTTAGCTTCTCCAGGAATTGTTCCTCGCGCAAAGGCCAGACCTGAGAGAAATGGAGACTCGAGGCCTTGATTCCCTTGGCCTGGAGAAGCAGACTCGCCTCCATGATCGCCCCCTTGGTGGATCCCCATCCCACAAGGAGCACATCCGGATCCCTGGGACCTTCGTATTCTGGCGGAACCACCTGGGCCTTGATGATCTCCATTTTCCTCAGCCTCTTTTCCACCATCTTTGGCCTCAACTCGAGGTCCTCGGTTATGTGGCCCTTTTCCGTATGCTCGTGGCTGTCTGCCACGACCAACTCCTTGGAAATTCCTGGAAGCAGTCTGGGGGAAACCCCACTTTCGGTTATCCTGTAGCGGAGATAGGGAGATTCCACGGAGAGGGGGTCTTCTCCTGGCCTCACTTGGGGGAGATCCTCCACTGGAAATGGGATCACGTCCCTGTAGGAGTCAGCGAGGAAATGGTCAGTGAGGACGAAGACCGGGCCCTGTGAAGCCTCTGCCACCTCGAGAGCTTTTCTGGTGAGATGAAAGCATTCCTCTATGGACCCAGGTGCGTATATTGCCCTCGGAAACTCTCCGTGTCCCGCATGGAGCACGAATTCCAGATCCGCCTGTTCTGTTCTGGTGGCGAGTCCAGTGGCTGGCCCTGGCCTCTGACCCACGACTATGACCACAGGGGTCTCGCTCACCGCTGCGAGACTCACCGCCTCGACCATCAAGGCGAAGCCTCCCCCGGATGTGGGGACGATGCTGGGAAGGCCTCCATAGGAGGCGCCAATGGCCATGTTTATGGCAGCGATCTCGTCCTCTGCCTGTTCCACTATTATTCCCATTTCCTTGGCCCACTGGATCAATGTCATGGCAATGGAGGTAGATGGACTCATGGGATAGAAGGCACAGAACCTGACACCCGCTGACATGGCCCCTAGGGCAACAGCCTCGTGCCCATTGAGAACTATTCTCCTGGGAAGGCCTTCTTTCTTGGGAGGGGGATCGATCCTCTTGCCATTCTCTCTGACCCACTCGTACGCCCCTTCCAGGGCCCTTCTTCCAGCCTCTGCCTTTCCGGCCCCCATCACGGAATCCAGGGCTCCAGCCAATGTGTCCAAGGGTAGACCCAACATCGCTCCCCCTACTGCCATGGCAACTGTGTTTATGAAACCGTCCTGGGCGAGCTTCTTGTAAGGCACCCTCACTAGATTCATTCCAGGAGGGGAGCTCCACTCCTCATCAGCTATGGCCAGGGCATCCTGGGCAAGCTCCTTTTCATGGATGTAGAGGGTCTCTTGGTTCAAGGCCAAGAGGAGATCCACGGTCTCCCTCGGGGCAAGGACGTTCTCCGGTCCGAAACGTATGGCGAAGACATTGTGCCCACCCCTGACCCTGGATTCGTATGTCTGCATCACGTGAACCCTGTATCCCCACCTCACCAGGGCCCTAGTGAATGCCTCTCCCATGGTCTGAAGGCCTTGGCCCGCTTCACCCCCTATGAGGATATTCAAGCTCGGGTATTCCATCTCTCCTCCTCTCGTACCAGAATCTTTCGGCCTGTCTCCATATCCCCGGTCTGGTGAGAACGAAGTCGTACTTCACTGGATCCTCCGGGCATATTCCCCTGAATCCCTCTGTGATCTCCATTGCTGTGAGTATATCGGCCTGCTTTCTTCTCGTAAAACCCAGAATCATCCCCACCCTGTGCATGTGCACATCCAGTGGCACGAGGAGCTTGGATGGGCTAACCTTCCTCCATCCTCCTGGGTCCACCTCGTCCTCTCTCACCATCCACCTGAGGAAAAGGTACAGCCTCTTGCAGCCACTTCCCATCCAAGGTGAGGCCAAAATCCTCGATGCAGCTCCCCCTGACAGTAGATCGAGCTCCTTCAAAAGGCCGCAGAGGGCAGGGTGAACGGTTCTGTCCCTGGGATGGAGCAAGAAGGTGAGCGCCCCTTCCAGAGATCCCCATTTCCCGAGGAGGGAGCGCAATCCCACGAGGAATTCCGCCAATTCCTCTCCCCTGGTGAACCTGTGGACGAATCCTCGAAGGGACCGGAGGATCTCCTCCCTTTTCGCCTCCATGAGGAACTCAAGGGGCCTGGGCCCGAGGATACGGAGCACCTTCTGGATGCTGCTCAGGATCTGGGCCACCCTCCCGTATGCGAGGGAGGCCGCCACGATCCCCACGACCTCCCTGTCCCCTGGATCCTGATAATCGTACAGGAACTCCAGAGGATCCGGGTGGACGAAGTGCCTGTGGTTGAACTTCTCGTAGAAGCCCTCGAGAAAGGACCTCAAGTCCTCTCTCCCTTTCCCCTCGGGCCTTTCTATGGATCCGTCGCAGATCCTCTGGGAAGGACACCTCTTCATCTCTCAGCTGAGCCTTCTCGCTCCCTGGGCCAACTCCTCCAGGCCGGCCATCTCCATTATCCTTATGCCTCGGGTTCCTTCCAGCTCTATAAGGCCTTCCCTCTCCATCCTGGCCAGGATCCTCGAGAGGGTCTCGGGAATAGTCCCCAGGAGACTGGCTAGCTGAGCCTTGGAGATGCTCAGACGGATGAGTTGCGGGGTTCTCTGCCCCGAGTCGGAATGCTCTAGCAAATACGAGGCGAGCCTGCTAGGAACCTCTTTCAGGGAAAGGTCCTCTATGAGGGCCGTGAATTTCCTGAGCCTCTTTGCCAGGACAGCCAGCATCCTGAGGGCAATGGAAGGATCCCTCCTTATGAGCTCCATGAAGGGCTCCTTGGGGAAAAAGAGGACTTTGGTCTCCTCCATGGCCTGGGCACTGGCTGGAAAACTCTCCCCAGAAAATACCGCTACTTCACCCACTGGCTCCCCTTGTCCCAATATGTGGAGGGTCTGTTCCTTCCCCTCAGAGGAGAGTTTGAACACCTTGATCCTCCCTTGGGTGACAACAAAAAAACCCCTGGCCTCGTCCCCCTCCGAAAAGAGGACTTGGCCCTTTCTGAAGGTTTGCTCCACAGCTATCTGAGCTATCTGCTCCAGAATCTCCCTTGGAAGACCTCGAAAAAGGGAACTCACTGCGAGCTTCGAAATTGTCTCCCTCATCTCTCCTTGATCCAAGTCAATGATATGGCGATCTCCATGTGGGAAATTCACTATAGCATCGGCTCTCTAGGAGGTAAACCCATGGAATGGACACAAGAAGCCATGAAGGCCATCTCCCGGGTCCCTTTCTTCGTGAGAAAGAGAGTGAAGAAAAGGGTAGAGGAGGAGGCTTCCAGGGAGGGATCCTCCGTGGTGACGCTGGACCATGTCCGAGCCTGTCAGAGGAGGTTCCTGGAGAGGATGGAAGATGAGGTGAAGGGCTTCCGCATAGAGACATGCTTCGGCCCATCGGGATGCCCCAACAGGGTTTTGGAATCCGACGACCTCGTCCGCGGACTCGAGGGATTGCTGAATGAGAAGGATCTCAGGTCTTTTCTCCTGGAAAAGGTGGGACCGAACCTCAAGCTCCACCACGAGTTCAGGATCTCCCTTTCCGACTGTCCCAATGCCTGCTCGAGACCCCAGATAGCGGATATCGGGCTCATAGGGTGCAGGAGGCCCAAAGTCGGGAGCAAACCCTGCGACGGGTGCCAAATGTGTGTCCTCCAGTGCGAGGAGAATGCCATCAGGGTGGAGGGACAACTACCAGTCGTGGAAGAGAGAAAGTGCTTGGGATGCGGAAAATGCATTGATATTTGTCCAACGGGAGCCCTGGAAGAGGCGAAGAGAGGTTACAGGGTCCTTGTGGGAGGGAAGCTCGGGAGGCACCCCA
>JAPWUY010000442.1 GCA_028275295.1 Thermodesulfobacteriota bacterium
TGGAACGCTTCAGGCACCACGTCCACGCTGTAGCTGAAATCTGCAGCTCCACGGGGCTTGGTGTGGCAACTAGCCAGGCAAGCATCCTGGAGGAAGAGCTTCTCAGGCTCTCTTGCATGGTGAGCGGGCACAGATATCTCTTCGGCCTCAATGTCCCAGGCGGCCTAACAGTGGATCTGCCAGAAAGGAAACTTACCTTGCTTCAAAACGGTATCCGGGAGATTTTGAAGAGATTTCTGGACCTAGAGGATATGCTGCGGTTTTCGAGCAGCTTTCTGGATCGTCTCGAGGAAGTGGGGATCGTATCCGCCCATGATGCCCGGGCATATGGCCTTGTAGGTCCCGTGGCTAGAGCATCCGGCATTGAGAGAGACCTGAGGAAAGTCTTGCCTTACTCGGGGTACGAGAGGGTGGAGTTTCGAGTGCCTTGCGAATTGGAGGGTGACAGCTATGCGCGCCTGAGAGTCCTGTTCCGGGAAGCTGAACAATCGGCTCAGATCGTGGAAGATGTCTTGTCCTCTCTTCCCCAGGGCCCGATCTCGAATACCGGACCTACCCCAACAGCGGGGTCTGCGCTGGGATGGGTGGAAGCCCCAAGGGGGGCTGCCTTCCATTGGGTCTGTCTGGAGGAGGATGGCGTAGTCGCAAGGTACCGCCTGACCACGCCCTCGTTCACGAACTGGCATGGCTTTCATTTCGCGGCCGAGAACTTCGCCTTTCAGGATTTTCCCATTATCATGGCCAGCTTCGGCCTTTCCAATGCAGAGTCCGACAGGTAGGGGGCGATAATGAGCAAATGGGTATTGAAGGGCTTAAGAACAGGGATAGTGACCACCCGCTATCCAGGCTCCATGGAGACGAGTCCGGGGGTCTCCCCAGGGCGTCCGGTGTCCACTGTGTTGAGAGGACAAAGGGGCCTGCCGGAGATTCCGTCCTGTCCTACTGGGGCCTTGGTTCAGAGGGCCGGGAAGACCACAGTGGATCACAAGCGCTGTATCCACTGCAGGAGGTGTGTCAGAGCCAGCACCCCCTTTGTTGAGTGGGAATGGGGATACGAATGGGCCGAATGGACAAGTACGGATCCAAAAGAGATGGAGGGACTTGGTCCATCCTTCTCTCGCTCATTACACATCCGCTTTGTGGATGTGGGTGCATGCGGGGCCTGCATGAGCGAGGTGGCCCAGCTCACAAAGCCTCACTACAACCTCCATAGACTAGGTTTCTTTTTCACCCCTAGCCCGCGGGAGGCCGATGTCCTCTTGGTGGCAGGGCCTGGAACCGACCACATGAGACGGGCCTTGGAAAAGGTCTACGACTCCATGCCAACGCCCAAGAAGGTAGTGGCCGTCGGAACCTGCTCCCTTTCGGGCGGGCTATTCGGACCCAGCTTCGCCAGCGAGGCGGGTGTAACGGGGATAGTGCCAGTGAGCGTGGGTGTGCCAGGGTGCCCGCCTCCCCCCTTGGCCATTCTGCATGGCCTCTTGGTGGTCGTGGGCAGAAGGCCAGCCACATCTCTCACGGATGCCACGAACCAGATGCGAGGAGATAGCCAATGAGCTGGACAGGTCATCTGTTATCTGCCTTCTTTGCGCTTTGTTTGTCTGGAACCATTGCAGCCGGCCTGCTTTCAGGGCGCAGGGGCCCAATGGCTCTCTCTTTGACCGGCTTCCTGTCCTCAGCACTCCTTCTGGTTATCAGTGGGAATGTGCTTCTCCGGGGCACCACGTTGGAGGTTTGGCTCTGGGAGCTTCCATTGGCAGGGAGACTCCTCGTGAGGATGGATGTCCTGTCCTCCCTCTTCATGTTCGTGACGGGCATGGTTTTCATGCCTGTGTCGATCTTTTCCGCTGGGTATTTGAGGAAGTACCTGGGGCGCTATAGCCTTAAGACCTTCGGATGCCTTTACCACTTGCTCTTCGCCTCCATAGTGCTGGTACTTGTCGCAGGAGACGTGGTCTTTTTCCTCCTTGCGTGGGAGGGCATGTCCATTATCTGTTATCTCCTTGTGAACTACGAGTACCGGGAGGAGCAGAACATCCGATCCGGGTTCTTGATGCTGTCAATGGGTGAGGCGGGAACCCTCGCAATAGCCCTCGGGCTTATCATAGTAGCAAAGGCCTCTGGAGGACTGGATTTCGCTTCTCTCAAAGTCGGATCCCAAGCCCTGTCTGCCCATGCCCGTTGGGCGGTATTCATCCTGACCTTCTTGGGATTCGGTGTGAAGGCAGGTCTCGTCCCCGTGAGCAGCTGGCTACCCAAGGCCCACCCGGCGGCCCCTGGAAACGTATCCGCTTTGCTCTCTGGGGCCATCCTGAATCTGGGTGTTTACGGCATCATCCGGGTGGATTGGGAGTTGCTCGGGATGACGGATCCTGCCCATGGTCTCGTTGTTTTGCTAGTGGGAAGCCTTTCCGCCCTTCTTGGAATCCTTTACGCCACCATACGAAATGACATGAAGAGGATGCTGGCGCACAGCTCCATCGAGAACATGGGGATAGTCACCGCGGGTCTGGGGGCGGCGTTCGTCTTTGGATCTTCAGGTCTGATACCTCAGGCAGGAATAGCCCTTTTGGCTTCTCTTTACCACATGGTGAACCATTCGGTGTACAAGTCGCTGCTCTTTTTGGGTGCTGCGTCTTTGGATTCCCGTTTGGGGATTCGGGACATGGATCGCATGGGTGGGCTCGCTCGAGGCATGCCATGGACCTCTCTCTTCTTCCTGGTAGGCGCCC
>JAPWUY010000443.1 GCA_028275295.1 Thermodesulfobacteriota bacterium
GAGCTTGTTTCTTCCGAGGGTCACCCTCACCAGCTCGTCCAGCCCCATGAAGTGATCCATGTGAGCATGGGACACAAAGACATGGGTCACCTTGAGAAGGTCCCTCGCACAAAGCCCCCTTGGCCAGGGCAAGTCCAAGAGGATCGCCCTCGAATGATGAATCCAGTTGACATATACCCCCGGATCTCCCGTGGGTCCATTGATGAGCCTGGGGTGAAACAAAGGCCTCATGGGAAGAAGCTCCCCTGGCCGATCACCGAGCCTGAATCGAAAAGGCTAGTCCGGATCATCCAACATCACCTCGCCGAGCTCCAGTAGGGCTCTCCACTCCTTCTCCCTCAAGTAGCAGATCTTCACCTGGCTCAAATGAAATATCTCCTGGGGGGCGAGGGTGGCTCCAGAGCCTGCAAGGCTGAATCCAGCCTCTTCCATGGCCTTCTGTACAAAGGCTGAACAGTAAAGGGATGGTCTCCTGAGGCCCAATTTTCCCCCGATCCTCCCCAATAGCTCCGTGGCCTTGAGCACATGGCCCCCTCGACCCCGAAGTCTCAGTCTGAGACCATGGTTCACCAACTCCAGGACCGGATACCTGTATCCTTCCCTTATCATCTCCTGGCATGCCTCCATGAGGAGCTCCCTCTCTTCCTCTCCCAGGCCCAAATCCAGCAGCGAAGCGTAACTCCACCTCCTCTCTGCGGAGTACTTCTCGAGAGGATTTCTCTGGGCCCCCAGCTTGAACCTCAAGGGTCTTATACCCACATCCCAGTCACTCTCGTACACGACCATCTGGCCATCTTCCTGCCCGAATATTACAGCGTGGGACCAAAGGCTTGACCTGCCCCCTTTGGTGAGAGGCCTTTGGCCTTTTCTCACGAGCCTGTGGGTCCAGGAGGAGCCTCCAAAAAGCCCGATCATGCCCCCTCTCACATGGGCTCTCAGAAACTCTCCTAGGCCCTTCTCCTCACCTATCACCACAAGGCGACTCGCTGAGAAGTTCTCTCCCACCCTCACCTTCACCACTTTGTGCGGCCCCTGTGGGCATAGGCTGAGACTCTTCCCTTCCATTTACCTTCCCTCCTGGGAAAAGGGAAGCCCCTGGGGCCTCCACTTTTCCTCTTCCTGGATTATTCTAGAGAGAGCAATCAGTGAGGGGGAGGGTTGATCTTGTCCAGTGTCTCGGCCAAAAATGGGGTCATGATCCTGGCCCTCAATGGTAGCCCCAGAAAAAATGGCAATACGGAGCTCCTTCTCGATGGGCTTCTGAAAGGTGCGCGGTCCCATGGGGCAGATGTCGTGAAACTCGATGTGTGCCGCATGAAGATAAGCCCTTGTCAAGGCTGTGGCAAGTGCGAGAGAGAGGGGAGATGCAGCCTTGACGACGAGATGTCGAGGGTCTATCCTCTGCTGGAAAAAACTCATCATGTTGTGGTAGCAACGCCCGTTTATTTTTACGGGGTCACAGCGCAACTCAAAGCCTTGATAGACAGGTGTCAGGTCCTGTGGAGCAGAAAATATGTCCTTGGGAGTCCAGCTCCTCCCACAGTGGATGGAAAAAGGAGAAAGGGTCACTTGCTCGCCATAGCTGGATCCAGAGGAAAGAGGGTATTTGAGGGGGTTATCCTCACAGCCAGGATATTTTTCGATGCGCTCAATGTGGAATTGGGAGAGACCATTCTGGCCAGGGGCATTGACAAGAAGGGAGCCATCCTCGAGGAAGAGGATCTCATGAGGAAATCTTGGGAGCTGGGAGAGAGACTGGCGCAGGGGACTTGATGAGGAACTCTCGAGCTCGAAGGGGCTTCTTACCAAAAGCAGGGGATCTCAATGGCGACACAGTGGGGGCGATGACTGGGGTGGGTGAGGCCTCTTGGGAACATCCGGGTTGCGGGGGTTCAGCCTTGATGGAGGATGGGAGGCTGGGCCTCTTTCCAGGAGAAGCAGGAGGAGGAAAGGGCAATGGGCGTATTTTTCGCAAAGGAGATTTTGGAGGCGGGAGTGCAGATAGAGACGAGGGGCCTTGCTTTCTACCAAGCCATGGCTCAGAAGGCCCAGAGCGAAAGTGCCAGGAAGCTTTTTCTCGAGCTTGCCCGCGACGAGAAGGACCATCTGAGATCCCTGGAAGAGCTTCTCCCCCATATGATGGACCCTCCGGATACTTGGGAGAGGGAGGAGTTCGGGATGTATTTGGCCGAGCTTGCCGAATCCCACGTATTCGGAAAGGAGGAGGGCTGGAAGAAAAGCCAAGAAGCTCTCGAGACGGACATCCAGGCCCTGGATCTGGGGATCAGATTTGAAAAGGATAGCGTCCTTTTCATGGAGGCCCTCTCGCAGATGGCGAGGCCACAGGAGAAGGCTGTAGTGGACAAGTTGATCCAGTGGGAGAAGGAGCACCTCTTAAAGTTGGTGAGGGCCAAATGGCAACTTTTGGGAAGGGCTAGATAGATCGAGGGAAGAAATTCTTGAGGGGACAGGAGGTGGATCCATGGACAAGTACGAGTGCCAGGTGTGCGGTTATGTCTACGACCCAGCTGTGGGAGATCCGGAAAACGGGATCTCTCCAGGCACTCCTTTCGAGAATCTGCCCGCAGACTGGGTTTGCCCGGTATGCGGAGCAGCCAAGGACCAGTTTCAGAAGATCTGAAGAGGGCTCGGGGCCTCGGCAAAGGGTCCTCTGTTCTCCCCATGGCTGAGGCCCGAGAACCTCCATCCAGGAGATCACTGGACCCTTTT
>JAPWUY010000444.1 GCA_028275295.1 Thermodesulfobacteriota bacterium
ACCGGGCTCACTCCAGCCATGGAGGATTATTTGGAAGCTCTCTTGCGCCTCGAGAAAGAGAGGGGATCTGTGCGGGTCAAGGAGCTTGCAAAGCACTTGGGCCTCACCAATGCGACGGTATCCACTTGCATCCCCAAACTCAACAAGTTGGGCCTCGTGGAGTCCGAGCGTTATGGCCCCATAAGATTGACCCCTCTGGGGAGGGAGATCGCGGGGAGGGTCCTGAGAAGGGAGGAGCTGCTGGTGGCCTTTTTCCAGGAGGTTCTGGGACTGTCCGAGGAGATGGCAAGGAGGGAAGCTTGTCTTGTGGAACACTCTCTGAGGGGAGAAACCCTCCTCAGGCTTGAGGCCTTTTTGGAGTTCTTGAGGGAGAATTCACCAGTTCTCAAGAGATGGATGGAGTCTAGACGAGCCAAATTCTCCTCCCAAGACGGGACGGCGAAAGATGCATAGGGCCATGGCAAAAGGAGATGGTTTCCCCGAGCCCATCCCCAGGATTCTCTTGGTAGGGAATCCCAACGTGGGCAAGAGCGTGATTTTTTCAGCTCTTACCGGAAAATACGTGACTGTGTCCAACTATCCAGGGACAACCGTGGAGGTGAGCCGTGGCAATGCGAGGCTCCTCGGCCGGAGATGGCAAGTTGTGGATACTCCCGGGGTAAATAACCTCGTTCCCCACTCTGAGGACGAGAGGGTGACCAGGGATCTCCTCATGGAGGAGGAAGGGGGTAGGGTAATTCAGGTAGCGGATGCCAAGAACCTGAGAAGGGCCCTCATGATAACGCTGGAGCTCTGTGAGATGGGCCTCCCCCACATGTTGGTCCTCAACATGGAAGACGAGGCCAGAAACGCCGGGATCAGGATCGACACGAAGCTCCTCTCGGAGATCCTAGGCGTTCCGGTTGTCACAACGGTGGCGACGAGAAAAAAGGGCATAGACAAGGTGATCCAAGAGTTGGATAACATGAGGCCGGGGATCGACTCCACCCGCTTTTCCAGGGACATAGAGGATGCCATATCCACCATGGAGGAACTCCTTCCGCAGGGCCCCCTGAGAAAGAGGGCCTTGGCAGTGATGCTCCTGAGCGGGGATGAGAGCCTCTCGGGATGGCTCAACTCCAGAGTCGCGGAAGAGAAGGTGGAGAAAATAGGGGCCATCTGCAGAAACCTGCAGAAGGCTTACGGAGAACCATTGGCCTACGTCATCAACAGGCAGAGGCTTGCCAGGGTGGATGAGATAGTTGAGGAGGTGCTCGAGAAAGAACCTCCCCCTCCGGGCAAGCTCTCGGAGCGCCTCGGGGACATCTGCATGCATCCTGTTTGGGGTTTGCCGATCTTGGCCATGGTCCTTTTGGCCCTTTACTTCCTTGTGGGCTATGTGGGGGCCGGGATTCTTGTTGACCTAATGGAGGAAGAGGTCTTTGAGAAGGTCATTGTGCCCTTGGCGCACTACATGGTTTCCTGGATCCCTGTGGAGCTCTTCAGGGATGCCCTAGTGGGCCAATATGGGATGGTGAGCATGGGCCTCACCTATGCCTTCGCCATAGTCTTGCCCATCGTCGGGACTTTTTTCCTGGCATTTGGGGTCTTGGAGGATTCGGGATACATGCCTCGGCTTGCAGTCCTCGCCAACAGAACATTCAGGGTGGTCGGGCTCAGTGGAAAGGCGGTCCTGCCCATGCTCCTGGGACTGGGATGCGACACCATGGCCACCCTCACAGCCAGAATTCTGGATACGAGGAGGGAGAGGATCCTGGTGACCTTGCTTCTGGCCCTTGGAGTTCCATGCTCCGCTCAGCTCGGGGTAATACTTGGCATGCTGGGAGGTCTATCCCACAAGGCGGTGCTCTTGTGGGCCGGGGTCGTGCTCGGGACAATGGTCTTCGTGGGCTATGGGGCCTCGAAGGTCCTCCCAGGGGAGGAGGGAGCCTTTGTGTTGGAGATTCCTCCCATGAGGGTGCCCCAGCTCAAGAATATCCTGATGAAGACCCTGGCCAGGGTGGAATGGTACTTGAGGGAGGCGGTCCCCCTTTTCATCTTGGCCACATTCATCCTGTTTTTGCTTGACAAGCTGGAGCTCCTTTCCCTCATCCAAAGGCTGGGTCGCCCCGTT
The DNA here is from genome assembly GCA_028275295.1 of Thermodesulfobacteriota bacterium. Lineage (GTDB taxonomy): Bacteria > Desulfobacterota > Desulfocorpusculales > Desulfocorpusculum > Desulfocorpusculum > JAPWUY01. Next base: position 2,114 of record JAPWUY010000444.1, read on the forward strand.
GTGGTATCCTGGCTGGGGCTCCCTGAGAGGGCAACGGAGGCGTTCCTAGTGGGATTTCTGAGGAGAGACTATGGGGCAGCGGGCCTTTACAGTCTGGCTAGGGATGGCCTCATGGATTCCCATCAGATCCTGGTGAGCCTTGTCACCATAACCCTCTTCGTTCCATGTGTGGCGAACCTCCTCATCATAGCCAAGGAGAGGGGATGGAGGACAGCTCTCGTTATGCTGGGGGTGATATTCCCAGTGGCCTTCGCAGTGGGAGGCATACTGGCGGCTTTGCTCCGACATACGGGGTGGAGACTATGACGGATGAGATTCAATGCCCCCTGTGTGGTTTCAGATTCTCGGCAAAGGAGGCCAAGGCCTGCTCTGGATGTCCACTGGGCAGGGGAAAGTGCCAGAAGGTCATCTGCTGTCCCCACTGCGGTTACGGATTCGTGGAGGAATCCTCCCTGGTGGAATGGGTGAAGAGGATCTGGAACAGATTTCACCACAAGGCCTGAGGAGCACGATCCCGAGGGGGCTGCCACTCCAGGCCAAGACCATTGGGAAACAGGTGGTCGGAGGACATGAGATACAGACACAGGCACAGACACGGGAGAAAAGACGGCCCT
>JAPWUY010000445.1 GCA_028275295.1 Thermodesulfobacteriota bacterium
AGCTGGGATGGCCTAGCGGGGAAAGCCCGGAAATGACGCAAAAGGCACTTTTCCCGGAGGGACGCACTCTGTGCGTCCGCATTGCAGGGCCGGACGCAAGCCGGGACATAACATAATCATCGGGGGCAAACGAACGCCTGGTGGCCTAATGGGGCAATCCCCCGGTGGAGGCAAAGCCTCCCTAGCGGGCGTGCGGAGCCCGCCCCTCCACGGGGGAAAGCTCAGCGGGGATGACCTAGCGGGGAAAACCCTGAGATGACGCGGACGGCCGTTTTCTCGGGGGCTGCGGCGGCAATGAGCGAGTCAATCAACGGCAGACGGCCAGATGGAGATGCGTCCCAAGGACCCCAGCGGAAAGGCGTCTTCCCGTAGGGCAAATCGCGCAGCCTGCCAGAGGAGATGTGCGCTCGCAGCATGGCTCACATCCTGGATGGACGGTGGTGGAAGAGACGAAGGCTTGAATCTCTCTTCGGGCAAGGTGTAGCCCACAGGGTTTCTCACTCCACGGTAAATGGCCCAAACTTCCTCTGTGGCCCCCGCCAGCAGCCGCAGGAGGAAAAGATCCCGATTACTTGGGAGCAAAACCCAGTCGCGGTTTCGGCAGCGCAGAATCGCTCCGGGATTCACGGGCCCCTCTCCAGGGTCTTCATGTTCCAAATATGGTCACGCCTTCTCAGGCAACATAGGGCTCGGCTTCCAAGAAACCGAGCCCCTTTCGGCCCTCGAGATGGTCTTCACCCTTTCTCGGTCATACTGCTTTTGGGTGAGTCCCAAGGGCTTTAGGGAGTGCCTGTTTGGGCTGTCTTCACTTCCCTTCCTTTTCTTTGAGCTCCTTGAAACGAGCCTTGATCTTCTCGACTTTTTCGGGGTGGGTCAGCAGATCATATGCGCTCAGGGCCACCACCTTGGCCGCCATTACTGCCCCTTTCCAGCCTTCTTCAGATCCTGCAGCCTCTCTGAAGGCGTCTGAATGAAGTGCTGTCCCCATGGGTGCCACCTTGAACCAGACATTCACCGTGGGAAAGGAGTAACCCACATTGCCCAAGTCCGATGAAGCGAACTCCGAGAAATCCAGGATCTGTTCCTTGGGAATCCCTATGCTTTGCATCTGGGCAGCCACTATGTCCACGAACTCGGGGACGACTACCGGAGCCTTCAAAGCGGTTCTGGGCTCCTTGAATTCGAGGGTGGCCCCCGTGGCCAGCTCCGCGGCTTTAGCACAGTTGACCACCCTTGCATAAGCTTGTTCCATGGTGGCCGTGTCCAAGGCCCTCACCGCAAACTCAGCCTCTGCCAACTCGGGGACAATGTTGACTGCATCTCCACCCTTTTTCACTATGCCATGGATTCGAACATCCTGTCTCACGTGTTCCCTGAGCATGTCTGTGGCGTTGAATGTCAGGATCACTGCATCGAGGGCGCTTATCCCCTTGTGCGGCGCTGCGGCGGCATGTGCGGCCTTGCCTTTGAAGGTGAATGTGGCCCTCTTCATGGCCAGCAGCCTCTGGTCAACGCTCCATCTGTCAGCTCCATGGGTTATGAGCACAGCATCGGTCCCCTCGAAGTGGCCTCCCTCCAAAAGGGCTATCTTCCCTCCTCCAAGAGACCCTCTTTCCTCGTCCGGTGTGCCTATGACAAGCAGCCTTCCCGGCAATTCCTTCATCAGCTTTGCCAGGCCCGCAGCAGCAAGCAAACCTGAGCCTGCAATGAGGTTGTGACCGCAGGCATGGCCGTTTTTGAGCGCATCATACTCCAACATGATGGTTATTGTGGGGCCAGGCCCTTTGCCCATCATCTCCGCCTTGAAGGCTGTCTTGGCAATTCCACCCTGGACGAGGTCCGCCGGGACCGAGAGGTCCCCTTTCACGTTGAATCCAAGCTTTGTGAGTTCCTCCTTGAGCAGCGCCGAGCTCTTGAACTCCTGTCCGCCTAATTCCTTGAATTCAAAGATCTTCTCAGAAACGGCCTTGCAAGAAGAGGAGGCCTCCTCTATGGCCTGAAGGAGCCTCTTTGTGTCCGCCGAGGCAAGAGGTAAGAGCAGAGAGGAAATTAAGAAAAAAGCAACTAGCGCAGCCTCGCAAAGTCTAAGTCCAAGCTTCCTCCTCATGGTCGCCCTCCTTTTTGGGAAAATCTCCTCCTGAATCCCCGCGTATTATACTAGGGTGAATCTGGGGGGTCAACGCCGGAGCCCAGACCCACCGCCTAACTTTCAAAGGCAGGGCTGGCAGGGGGGTTGGGGGTGAATTTGGATTCATAGGAGCTGCTGGCCATCCTGCGAGGCCGCCTCTATTACCCCTTGGCTCCCGGATGGGTCCCTTTGAGGACGCACCTCTCCCTCGATCCGACTAACTCCTTAGGTTCCCGGGGCGGCCCCACGATCCCTGGTCAATAACGCTAAGGTCTCGGGAAGAAATTTACGCCCTCGCCTCCATCTGGATTTCGAACCAGAACCCTCACGGGTTGCCTTCTAGGGAAGTGGGCCTTGAGGGCTCGTCCTCCTCTCAGCACGATGAGAGAGTCGCTCTCCCTCCTCGTCTGACCCCATGGATTTGTATCCTCGCCTAGGAAGACTTGCACACCTTCCTGGAAGTTGGCGCCATTTATTAGGATTCGGTACGGCTTCTTTGCCTGGGTGATGGATGTGATCGTGGGTGGAACTATGGGGGGCCTTATGGTTATGTACCCGGCCCTGCTGCAGGAGACTGAGTCCACTTCAGCT
>JAPWUY010000446.1 GCA_028275295.1 Thermodesulfobacteriota bacterium
TTCTCAGTCGCGCGGCATTTATTACATTTTTGACGTTTCGGTCAAGAAAGGCTATGTGGGGTCGGCTTACGGCGAAAGCAACCTTTACGGTCGTTGGATGGAATATGCCAAAACAGGTCACGGGGGAGACAAGTCACTCCAGAACCTCGATCCACGGAACTTCAGATTCAGTATCCTTCAAATAGTGTCCCCTGACATGAGCCCCACAGAGGTTATTGCTCTGGAACAGTCATGGAAGGAAAGGCTCCATAGCAGAAAGCCATTCGGGCTGAACGAAAGTTAAAAAAGTTCGGGGGTGTTCTTGGTGAAGATTTTCGCCCCCACAGAACGCAAGGAACGTAAAAGATCACTTGGAAGCATTCCATAGATCTCCATCTGTTAATGGCCATCCATGTGGACCCAAAGCGGGGTCAGCTAATGGATCCAGTGGATGGCCACCTGATGGCCCACTTCACGGCCACTTTATGGACCCAGCCGGGAAAGGGGCTCGAGGGGTCTCGGACCTCCACAGCAAGGGGGTATCCTTGCCCAACCAAATATCCAGGCGAGGAGGTCCCCAGATGGCAAACAGGAGGTTCGAGATGCACGAGATTCGTCAAGTGATTGTGCAGATGAGGCCCGGGCTGACCGAAGGGCAGATCGCCAAAGCCGGTCTCACGGGAAGAGGGAAGACATCTTAGCTCAGGCGCATTGCATCTGAGCTTGAATGGTTGGACAAAGAGTCCCTCTTACATGACAATATGCCACGTCCGCCCCTTTACTGGGTCGAAGACCTCTTCGGAAGATCACCCCTGCGTTGATCCTGCCTCAGAAGGATCAGGTCACCTGTTGGTGGTCCAAGGGGATCAAGGGGACCACCATATACCAGGCCCTGGTGAGGCACCGCGGATTCGAGGGAGGCTACGGCTGTGTAAAGCGGCTCCTAAAGGGGCTCAAGAGGGATAACCCGGAGGCCACGGTGATGTTGGAGTTCGACCCAGGAGAAGCTGCGCAGGTAGACTTCGCCAAGGGTCCCGCAGTTTCGACACTTCAGGAGCTTCCCAGAGGCCAACCGGCAGGTCATGGAGTGGGTGGCTGAGGCCGCGGGGAACCGCATCCACGGCACCACCAGGGAAAGGCCGATGAGACGCTTTGTGGAGGTGGAAAAAGATCTCCTTAGGCCCCTTGCCGATACCCCCCGGGGTCGGCCTCCTGGAGTCAGCTTACCCTTCACGGCAACTGCCACATCCAGTTCAAACATTGCTACTACTCAGGCCCCTACAGGCTACTGCACAAGAGGCTCTGGGTGAGTGCTACGGAGAAGACCGTCGAGATCTTCCACAACCATGAACTTGTGGCAATTCATCCCAAACTCCACAAAGTAGGCTCCCGCTCCACGTGGACGAGCATTTGCCTGCCGAGGCCATAGCCTACAAGATGCGTGACCCCCAGTGGTGTCTCAAGCAGGCGGCTCAGGTGGGCCCTAAATGCCTAGAGCTCATCGAAGCCCTCTTTGCAAACCGAGTGCTCGACAACTTGAAAGCCGCCCAAGGGATCATCACCAAGGCCAAAAAGTATGGCGCCTCTCGGCTGTAGGCCGCATGCGCTCGGGCTATACTGTTTGACGACCCGCGCTATCGCACTGTGAGGACCATCTTGGAGCGAGGCCTTGATCAGTTTCCCCTCGAACCCCCCAGGGCTCCCCTGCCATGGGTTTACACGGGATCCGGTCGCTTCACCAGGCGCAGCCGCTATTTGCTTCACTGAGTAAGGAAGTGACCCCATGAACGCCATGGCTCAGATCACACCCCTTCTCAAGCAGCTTCGCCTCTCGGAAATCCTGGACTCCTTGGAGATCCGAAACCGCCAGCCCATAGACCAGAAGCCCTCTTATAGGGAGTTCTCGGCGCTTCTCATCCAGGACGAGGCGGCCCGCCGTGATAACAGGAAGCTCGCCCTGCGGCTTCGCCGTGCAGAGTTTGGTTCTCAGAAGACCCTGGAGGGCTTTCACTTCAGCTTCGATCCCACGATCAATCAGGCACAGACCATGAACTTAGCCACCTGCCGCTTGATGGAGGAGAGGGTCTCGGCGCTCATGGTCGACCCTACAGGCACAGGCAAAAGCCACATCCCCCCGGCCCTCGGCGACGAGGCAATCCCCCGGGGCTATTATGTCAGCTTCGCGACCCAGGGAAAGCTCGCAACACAGCTCCAGTCCGCTCGGGCCACCCATCTCCACCAGAGGCGCCTAAGCACCCTGGCCAAAGTGGATCTGTTGATCATCGATGACTTTGGCCTAAGGCCACTTCATAGCCCACAGGACGAAGACTTCCACGAGCTCATCTCCGAGCGCTACAAAAGGCGTGCCACGGTAGTCAGAAGCAACCTGGAGTTCTCCGAATGGGTAGAGGCCCTCCCCAATCGGCTGTGTGGCGCTGCGGTCATCGACCGCCTCGGCCATAGCGCCTGTCGAGCGGTCATCGAAGGCAAGAGCTATAGGGCGGAAGGAGGCCAATTACAAAAGGACTCCAAAGAACCGTCTTTTGCGAGGGCTTTCGGCAAAGGGAGATTCAGCCACCTCGGGGCTTCGAGGCCGAGATCTCCCACTGGCCGAGCCTGAAAAAGGCTTTCACGGTTTCCAGCCCAAGTGTCTGAGCCGGAGCAGTCCAGCCCCATCACTTAGCTCGGATCCTCAATGTCGCTTGTCCTTTGCTTCCGTGTTTATTGCAGCTTCCCTG
>JAPWUY010000447.1 GCA_028275295.1 Thermodesulfobacteriota bacterium
CAGAGAACCATCCCAGGGCGCTAAAAGCCGATATCCTTCCTACGTGGACGTCGTAGTTTTCGGCCTCGAGCTTTCTTGCCTCACCGAGTGCGTCCTCCAAGCGAAAAAAGCCCTTGTACGGAAAGCTTCCAACCAGAGGAAAACTCCAGGTGAGGGGAGAGAGACTGTCCTTGGAACAAGCTATCACGGAGTAAGCAAGGCTCTCGGTTTCGACGGGTATGAAGGTCGAGTATGAGTCCCCGCAATTCAAATTAAGGCTCTTTTCGGCAAAGAGACACGCATCTCGCACAAGCCTCATCTTTCTCCTGACTGTTTCCGAGAGGGAGTCATCCTCCCATGCTTTATCGAGAGGCCTTCTTTGGGCAAGAAGTGCAACCTGGTAGTAACCCTGTTTCAAGAGATAAGTCGCCTCGCAACCTGCGAGAACAATCCATAGGCTCCCTGTGACTAGCCCCAATAGAACTCTTCCCCGTCTCACGCCACGGAAGGGGTTCCAAATTCCCTTCAAAGACCCACTCCATTTTCCGAGCCGCCGCATGGCCTTGCTTCTCGGTCAGCTTCCCCGGATCGAAACTCCCTTTCCGCCAATTCGGATACCTCGAGCTCTGGTGGGAACTCAAGTCCCAATTCTCCTCCCTTCAGGACCTCTTGCCCCCTCTCATCGTGGAGGACCCCTCGGAGGATGGTTATGAGACCCTCTTTTGCATCCACCACTTGGCAAGACAAGATTGCCTCCATGGTCGAGGAAATCAAAGACCATCCGTCCCCCATGGGAATGAGAGCGAGACCCTGGGGATTTTCCACGAGCTCGTTTCTTTGGATTACGAGGAGCAACTCTCCCCTTCTGTCGAAAAAGCGGCCTGATATAGAAGGCACCCTCTCCATCGGTTCCACTCTGTGGGCATGGAAGAAGAAATTTCCTCGGGATTTCAGGACCACTTCTCGCTGCAGCCTCCCCCTGACCAAGTAGTTATGGTATGCGCTCACCATCTTCAGCTCATCCATGCGCTGCCTCCAAGTCGTTTTCCTTTCTCACGGATGAAAGAGCTGAAACTAACCTGGACAATATGTCGCTGGCGTCTCCCACGATGCCCAAATCAGCCTCGTCAAAAATAGGCGCCATGGGGTTTTTGTCTATGGCTATTATGAATTCGCTGCCTCTGATGCCACTCGCATATTGGAGGGCTCCTGAGGTCCCCACAGTGATGAGCACCTTTGGCCTAATGGTTTTTCCGGTCTGCCCTATCATCCTCTCTTGGGGAAGAAGCCCTCTCTGGACCAAAGGCCTGGTCCCTCCCAGTTGGGCCCCAAGGGCCCTTGCAAGTTCGATCACGAGATGAAAGGCCTCACCACAAGTGACACCAGCGCCAGCACTCACCACAACGGGTGCACTTTCCAGTTCGCAGTCCCCTTCCGGAGCCACCTCCATGGCCACGACCTCCCATTCCTCCTCGAGCTCCGCATCCACCGTATCCAAGTAAAGCACGGGGGCGGTGGCCTTGGGGTCGTGGAGCAGTTGAGGGAATGTCCCAGGCCTCACCGTGGCCATCTGGGGTCTTCTTTCGGGACATACAACCTCTGCCAGGAGCTTGCCACCAAATGCTGGGGCAAGCTGCACGAGATTTCCCGTCTCCTCATCTATCTCGAGATCCAGACAATCGGCGCTCAAGCCCGTATCGAGTCGTTTGGCGACCCTGGCTGCAAGCTCCCTGCCTGTCTCTGTAGCACCGAGGAGGATTATCTCCGGTTGAAATTCGTGAACGAGTCTGCACACCACCTCGGTGTAGACCCTAGGCCTGAATTGGCTCAGGTGAGGGCCTTGAGCGACATAGACCATCTCCGCTCCGTGGGCTATGAGCTCCATGACCTCCTCTCGGGTATCGCAGCCCAAGACTATCGCGCAACAGCGAGTTCCAAGTTTTCGAGAAAGCTCCCTTCCCTTGCTCAGGAGTTCCAGGGCCACCCTGTTTTCCCCGAAACTCGCGCTTTCGTCCACGACCCAGACCTCGCCCTTCATGGAATCTCCTCCTTTGCAACTCCTTTCGGAATGGGGATTTCTGCGCAAGTTCCCCACGGACCTTCCCTCTTCACAAGACTCCCTTATCTTCGAGGGCCCTGAGTATCAACCGAACCGCCTCTTGGGGCGGTCCCTGAAAGAGCTGTCCCCTTCTCTTTTCCTCACTGAGTCTTATCCTCCTCACCCTAGTTGCCGAGCCCCGAAGCCCCACTTGTTCCTCCTTGAGGCCGAGGTCATTCAGGCCCCATACCAAGACCTCTTTCTCCTGAAAGGCCAATGGAATTTCTCTCAGATTCACTTGCCTGGGTTTGAAATCCGTGCCGAGGACACTGACAAGGGCTGGAAGCTTGACCCTCACGGTCTGCATCCACCCCCGGAATCTCCTCCACACGAAGAGCTCCCCCTCGCTCACCTCCATGTGGGTGGCACAGGAGACAAAGGGCAGATGAAGGTCCTCGGCCACCTGAGGTGGCACATGTCCCGTATCGCTGTCAGATGACCTGGCGCCAAAAAGCACCAGAGACGGGCTCGGCCTCAATCTTTTGAGAGCGGCTGAGAGAACCCTTGATGTGGCCAAGGTGTCGCTTCCAGAGAGGGCTTGATGGGTTATCAAGATACCCTTGTCTGCCCCTAGGGCTAAGGCTTCCCTCAGTGCTTCCTCGGCAGAAGGAGGCCCCATTGTCAAGACCGTGA
>JAPWUY010000448.1 GCA_028275295.1 Thermodesulfobacteriota bacterium
GGGCTTGAGTGTTGCCAAGTTTCATCTATCCAAGTACCTGAAGGGCTTCACCGGGGCCTCCCAGATGAGGAGGCAAGTCCAAGAAGCCAAGAACTGGAGGGAGCTAGTGGATCTCTTGAAGGATTTCAGGGGATCTGAGTTTCCTTGACACCCACAGGGGCTCACATATAATAAGCTCAAGTTTTCCTTGAAGTTCCAGGAGGTCCTCATCCTCGGAGGGGCTGGCAAGGTGGCTTTGGAAGTGGAGGAAATGGAGCTCCTCAGAGAGAAGATTCAGGCCCTCATCTCCGTCAATTTGGAGCTGAGCAAACAGAGGGAGGAGATGGCATCGAAGCTCCTCCTCAGGGACAGACAACTGGAGGAGCTGAGGCAAAGGTGCGAGAGGTTCGAGAGGGACAGGAAGGAGGCTTACAGACGTTTGAGCGCTTTGCTAGAGAAAATAGAGCGGTTAACATGACAGAGGGTGAAGGATTCAGGCGGGTTTCCATAGAGATACTCGGCCATCGTTATTGGATCAGGACAGACGGAGACGAAGACCATGTGAGAGAGGTGGAAGAGTACGTGAATAGGAGATCCAGGGAGTTGATGGAATCCACCCAGACCGTGAGCACCTTGGACCTCCTGATGAAGGTGGCCATAAGTCTAGCTGACGAGCTGCTACAGGAAAGAAGAGCTAGAGAGGAACTGAGAAGAAAAGTCGCAGAGGAGGCCTTGGAGCTCGGAAGAAGGATAGATTCTCATCTGGAGGAATTGTATCGAAATCTCTGACAATAGGCTGATCCGGGACTTCTCCTGCCGGACAGCCCCCGAAAGGGAGACAAACAGGGGTCGAGAAAGTGGAACAAGGCTGGCGAGAAGGCAGTGGAGAGAGACGGTTTGCCCAGGAGGCCCTTTGCACGGGGCCAAGGCAAATTTTGTTTTGGGAGCAAGCACACCCGATATCTTCTCGGCTAGTGGAAAGGGAGGGAGTTTCCAAGGATGGGGAATTCCTCCGGACCATTTGCTCCTTTTTGCCAATGGACCCAGTGTCGCGGTCGAGGTTCGAGGAAATGAGGGTCCTCCTCAGTTAGTCTCCTTCCCGCCTCCTCTGTCCAGCCAATACATAACGTCCCGGCTTCTCCCAACAGAAGCCCCAGGGACCTGGAGGGGAGGTAGGCCATCGTGACAACCTCAACACTCACCCTGATTCTAGTTTTGGCCTCGCTCTTTGTGGGGGCAGCATGTGGTTATCTGATATTTCGCGTCCTTTCCCGCAAGAAGCTCTCTGAGTCCGCGCTTCAGGCATCGAGGATAGCCGAGGAGGCGAAAAAGGAGGCCGAAGCCATTGTCAAGGAGGCACGGCTTCAGGCCAAGGAGATCCTTTACCAGTCCAAGCAAGAGTTCGAGAAGGAGACCAAGGAAAGGAGGGCTGAGCTCCAGAGGATGGAGCAGAGGCTTCTCCAGAAAGAGGAGAACCTGGAGAAAAAGGTGGAGCTCCTGGACCAAAAGGAGATCAACCTCGCGCGGAGGGAAAAGGCTCTCTTACAGGCTGAGAAAGAACACGAGGAAAAGGCTCAGGAGCTCGATAGGCTGCTCGCTGAGCACAGGGGCCGACTCGAGAAGCTCGCCGGCATGACCGCTGAGCAGGCCAAGGAGGAGCTCATCCAGACCATAGAGGCGGAGGCCAAGGAAAGGGCTGCCAGGATCCTCAAGAGAATAGAGGACGAGACGAAGGCCATGGCTGACAAGAAGGCGAAGGAGATAATAGCCCTTGCCATCCAGAGGTACGCGTCGGATTACGTGAGCGAAAAGACCGTCTCTGTCGTGGCACTCCCCAACGAGGAGATGAAGGGGAGAATAATAGGAAGGGAGGGCAGGAACATAAGGGCCCTGGAGGCGGCCACGGGAATAGATCTCATTATAGACGATACCCCCGAGGCCGTTATTCTCTCGGGTTACAATCCCATAAGGAGGGAGGTGGCTCGCCTCTCCCTGGAGCGGCTCATAAGCGATGGGAGGATCCATCCAGCAAGGATAGAGGAAGTCGTGGAGAAGGTGAAGCAGGAGATGGAAGTCACCATAAGGGAAGCTGGGGAGCAGGCGGCCTTCGATGTGGGAGTGCACGGGATACATCCAGAGCTCATAAGGCTCCTTGGGGTCCTGAAATACAGGACCAGCTTTGCCCAGAATGTCCTCCAACACTCCCTCGAGGTTGCCTTTCTCTGCGGGATAATGGCAGCGGAACTGGGTCTGAGCGTCAGACAGGCCAAAAGGGCAGGACTCCTTCACGATATAGGGAAGGCTGTTGATCACGAGGTGGAAGGTTCCCACGCCCTCATAGGTGCTGAGCAGGCGAGACGCTACGGGGAGTCCCCGCGGATAGTGAATGCAATTGCTGCACACCACGATGAGGAGCCACCCCAGAGCATCCTAGCGGTACTCGTGCAAGCAGCCGACGCCCTCTCAGCCGCCAGGCCAGGGGCCCGCAAGGAGATGCTCGAGAGCTACGTGAAGAGGCTGGAGGAGCTCGAAAGGATAGCCAATTCCTTCCCGGGGGTAAGCAAATCATATGCCATTCAGGCCGGGAGGGAATTGCGAATAATCGTGGAGAGCGACAAGGTCAGTGACGAGGGTATAGCCCTTTTGAGCTACGAGATAGCTCGGAAGATAGAGAAGGAGCTCACCTACCCTGGCCAGATAAAGGTGACCGTCA
>JAPWUY010000450.1 GCA_028275295.1 Thermodesulfobacteriota bacterium
GAGGAAACGGGATTCGATAGCTCCTCGAGCACCATCTGCTCCGACCAAGGAGATGGGAAGGACATCCTCTCTATGGCCATGACTTGGGCAATGTCCTCTGAGGTCAACTGGCGCACGCTCCATCGACCCTCCGTGGGGGCTTGGGGAGGAGTTTCAGGAACTCTTGCGTTGGAGGATCTCATGGGCCAAGTTTATGTGTTTTCTACCATAAGAGGCAACGAACTCAGCGAGTTCCCTCAAGCTTTTTCCTTCTCTGTAATTGGCAAGGGCCACCATCATGGGAAGGTTCACTCCCGTGACCACCTCCACCTTCCCCTCTTCCAGAAAGGAGAGGCTCAAATTGGACGGTGTTCCACCGAACATGTCCGTGATGATCAGGACACCCTCTCCCCTATCCACCCTCCTTATGGCTCCCCCTATCTTCTTTCTCAGCTCCTCGTTCATCTCGCTCATCTGAGCAGAGACAGCCTCCATCGCTTCCACGGCCTTTTCTTCTCCCACTATGAGTCTTGTGGCATCGAGCAATTCCCTGGCCAAGTTGCAGTGTGTGACCACCACCACCCCCACCATGGCCCTCACTCCTTGTGGATGTCTCTGTGTATCAGGCTCACCTTGTAATCCCGATCCCTGAAAAAAGAGGCGAGCCTCTCGGCTATGGCCACTGACCTGTGTCTCCCACCCGTGCATCCCACGGAGATGGTGAGATAGCTCTTCCCCTCCTTCACGTAAAGGGGGAGGAGCCAGGCCACCAGGTCCTGGAATCTCTGGAGGAACTCTTGGGCCTCTGGCCTTCCCAAGACGAACCCAGCAACCTCTTGGTCCTGGCCAGTTCTCTCTCTGAGCTCTTCGACGAAATATGGGTTGGGCAGGAATCTCACGTCCACCACCATGTCTGTGTTGGATGGGACCCCATAGCGGAACCCGAAGGATTGCACCAGAATCTGGAGCCTGTCCGATGCAGAGACCTCGAGTTGCGACTCTATAGCCTCCTTAAGCTGATGGACGTTGTATGAGGATGTGTCTATGACCACATCCGACATATCTCTCAATTCAGCCAAAAGACTCCTCTCCAGCTCGATGCCCTCTAGAAGGGGCCTTCCCCTCGCCAGTGGGTGGGTCCTCCTCGTCTCGCTGAATCTTCTTATGAGAACCGAGTCGTCGCAATCGAGAAAAAGAATCCTTATCTGGTAACCCTGCTCCCTGAGGTCCCTTATCATCCTCGGGGCCTCTTCCAGGAATTCTTTTCCCCTCGTGTCTATCACCACAGCCACCTTGCTGATCTCAGAAGAGGAGGAGACCCGGAGCTCCAGGAACTTTGGAAGCAGGACTATGGGAAGATTGTCGAGACAAAAAAAACCGAGGTCCTCCAGTGCCTTGATCACCGTGGTCTTGCCCGAACCCGAAAGCCCCGTGACCACCAGTATGGGCATCTGTTTCATGGCTGGAGGACACCCTTCATGGCCTCGAGGATCTTCCTGTCGAACTTCCCTGGGGCATCCTCTGCCCCCTGGGAGCGCATCAGTTTCTTAACGGCCACCTCAACCAGTATTGCCACGTTCCTATTGAGGCTCACTGGTATCCTCACGAGGGGAAGATCCCGCTCCAGGAGGGTGAATGTTCTTCTAGTTAGGCCGCTTCTGTCCTCGTGGGAAAACCTATCCCATTCCAGTAACTCCACAACGAGGTCTATGGTATGGGAGGAGACCACAGCTTTCTCCCCGAATAGCTCCGAGACATTGAGAATGCCAAGTCCCCTCACCTCCATGTGATCCTTGAGGAGCTCTGGACTCCTGCCCACAACCCTTCCTTGCCCATCGAGGCTCAGCTCCACGAAGTCGTCAGCCACAAGGGCATGCCCCCTGTCGATCATGTCCAGGGCGCATTCGCTCTTGCCAATACCGCTTTTCCCTATCAACAAGACCCCCACCTCGAAGACCTTGAGAAGCACACCCTGAATGTACAGGGGAGAGCCCAGAAGTTCCTTGAGAAGCCTCTCCATGGTCTTGAGGAGCTTCGGGCCAGCCAGGGGAGTTCCGAGAACTGGGACGGAATTCTCCGAGGCAGTCCTGAGAAGATCTTGGGGGCAGCTGAGCCCCCCCTCTATGACCAGGCAGGGAATGTCCCACAGGGTGACGACTCTCAGGGCAACGCTCCTCTTTTCCGCTGGAAGCTCCGCAAGGCTAGCGAGCTCCCTTTCTCCGAGGACCAATATCCTGTTGCACCTGAGACCCTTCCCTTCCGCCCACAAGGATTTGCCCGGCCTCAGGACCTTCCACGACTGTAAGGCTCGGCCGAGACCCGACGCCCCCGCTAGTACCTTCAAGCCAAGGGCTTCCCTTCCCCCCTTCAAGAGATCGTCCACGTGGACCCATCGCATAAGTCGTCTCCTGGCAGGGGACCCGCTTGCCGCCTGAGGACAGGATTCACCCGTACTTCTCGTCCTCTTCGAGGAAGAGTTTGTATATCTCCTCCTCGTCCTTGGCTGCCATCAAATCCTTTCGAAAGCGACCGTCCTTGAAGAGCCTCGAGATCCGAGCCAGCGCCTTCAGGTGAAGACCTGCAGAGTCCTCCGGAGCCAAAAGGACAAAGAAGAGATGCGTGGGGTTTCCGTCAAGGGAATCGAATTCCACTCCCTCGAGGCTCCTGCCAAAGGCCGCCATTATGGAGCCTAGGCC
>JAPWUY010000451.1 GCA_028275295.1 Thermodesulfobacteriota bacterium
TTGGGTCTTTCGGTCCTCTCAGGCGCTTTCCTCTCAGGCCTTGCCCCCTCCTCTGTCAGCCTAGCGGCACCAGGTTTGGGACGTTCCACCTTCTCGCCCTTAGGGCTAACCCCTTCGGCTTCCCTCCTCCCTGAAACAGGAGGTTTGGGTCTTTCAGGCTTTGCCACGGCCTCCTTTTCCACAGCCGGCCTCTGGGGCTTCCCCTTTGGTTTCAATTCCTCGAATCTTGCATGAGGCTTTGAAACCTCATCAGCCTTGACCATTTTGTGGGTCACTTTGGGCTCGGGAATCCTCTTTCCCGCCTCTATCTTTCCCTGGGGTGCTTTTTTCACCTTTTCGGCGAGAAGGGATGCCTTTACAGGCTCTACCTTTCTTTCCCTCAATGTTCGGACTACATCAGGATGGGGTTTGACCTTGACATCCTTTTCCACGAACTTGTATTGATTCTTGGCAAAGTGCACGTCCTTGAAGACGGTCTTGTGGACAACTGTTGTGGGCCTGAAATTGTTTATGATGACCGTCTTGTTTATGTTGGTCACTCTCACCCCGTAGTAGCCGTGATGATGGTAATCCACACCCCAGAAATGGTGATGGTGGACACAAATGGCGTAATCCACGAACGCCAAGGTCCCGATGGTTATGGCTGGGACCACTGGACCGGCCCAGACCGTAACCCCTGGCCCCCAGAAGTGAACCGCATAGAAAGGCTCCCATGGGGCTAGGGGGACCCATCCCACATACACGTCGGTATAGATCCATGCCACTCTTCCCGGATACCAGTAAACCCACGGCCTAGGGAAGCCTGCCACGACCGTCACCGTCGGAGGCATCCAGTACCAGACGCCCCCGACTACAACCCAGTTGCCATAATGGTGGGTCACATATCCGAAGGGCTCGTAAGGAATCCAGACCTGTTCGTCGTACCAGGTGGTCCATCTCCCCACTGAATAGGGAGCCCAGTCAGGAGGAACTGTTGTCGGCCTCCAGAGGGTCCTGTATTCGCCCTCGTAATATACCCTCTCCCACCTCCCATTCTCCTCCAATACCCAGGCATCCTCCTCCAGGGGATCGGGCACATGTTGGGACCTCACCCTTCGCTTCTGAGCCCAGAAGCTATCCCTGTCACCGTTCCACCTGTCCCAGTCTGCATCCACTGTTCCGTCACCCCTCGCAACCGCATCCTTGTCCGCGATGATGGAGCTGCCCCCCTCGAGGAGGTCGTACTTGGTCTCGTAGCCGTCCCTCACGTGCATGAACTGGGCCTTTCCTTTCAAGGACAGGACTTCCACTGACTCGTCCCCAACATACATTTCCACTATGGTCCCTGGCGGGGCGACCGCGTATCCGAAGGGTGTGGAGATCCTGAAATAGGTATCGGAGCTCCTGTTGTAGGCCCTGAACTGTCCCGATGCCACATAGAGGTCCGTGAGATCGGGCTCCAGAGAGACAACTTCCACCTGGGTCGATGGCCCAAGCCTGGCTTGGGTCTTATTGGGGAAGGAGATCTCCGCCCTCCCATCCTTGTCGGAGTAAAAGACATCCTTCGGGCCAACTGGGCTGTCAACCACCGTGGCCACCCAATCCTCTTCTGCGGGAACATATCTCAAGAGTTCCCCTTCGAGGTAACTTACCCTGGCAACGAGCGTTGGCGGCTTGGGTGCAGAGCCCTGAGCCATTGCCAATACTGGAAAAAGGACAAGTAGCCAGACAATGAATAACGCTCTTTTCGATCTCATAGCCTGCTCCTCCTCTCTTTGGATCCAATAAGTGCTCGGCCGACTATGGAAAGCGAGGCCTGATCTCCTCTCCCACTTTCCTTTTCCCGATCCATCTCCGGCCATTATATTCCTTTTTTCGCAGCCGAGGAATCTGAAATCCTCTTACTCTCAGGACAAAAATGAGTGCCAATGGGTTTACAGGGACCGTAAAATATGGTTTATGGACCCGGCCATGGAAGTTTCTCCCTTGGAGGGGATGCGAGATCCCGGCGAACCATCTGGCTCGGGGAAGTCTGGCCAAAGAAAAGACTATGGGACAAATTAGAGCGCACCAGGCCTTGAACATAGATCCGCAGGGAGCCAGGGACACGATAGGGGAATTTCTCCATGAGCAGTTGGTTCGGTCCGGGAAAAGGGGATTCGTTTTGGGCTTTAGCGGTGGGGTGGACTCCTCTCTCGTTGCGGCCCTCTCTATTGAGGTCACATCCGATCCCTCGTGGGTCCACTGCCTTTACATGCCGGATTTCCATACAGACCCTGCCCTGAGAAGGCGCACGAGAGAATTGGCCCGGAGATTCGGATTCCAGTTCCTCGAGAGGGATATAACGGAAATGGCCAGGAGGGAGGGGGCATTTGGAAGCCCCATCTTGAGACTCCTTTCCCTATCGGGAAGGGCCAATAGGGCCCTCGTGGGGATCATCCAGAGGCTTCTCTGGGCCCTTTTGGGCAGGACCGCCTATGAGCTGACCCTGGAGGCCAGAAAGGATCCAGGCCAAAGGGGAACTATCTTTCATCAAGCGGCTTGGCAGGTGGAGGAGAGCTTCAATATAAGGCACAGGATAAGGAGGAGGATTCTCGAAAGATACAGCCGAGAAAACGAGCTTCTGCCCCTTGGATGTGCCAACAGGAGCGAATATTTCATTGGGTGGTTCGTGAAGGACGGGATCGA
>JAPWUY010000453.1 GCA_028275295.1 Thermodesulfobacteriota bacterium
AACTAGCTCCTGGAGCTGGAGAAGCCATAAGGGCCTCCATTCGAGAGGCTCCGAGCGGTGTCAATTTCCTCATGATCAATATCACTGACGTAGATCAGAAAGGAGTGCCGAGGGTCACCTTCAATTTCCCTAGGGTATTCAGAAATGGTGTGGGAATTCACTACGAGGGCATTGTTCATAACCAGGTAGTTGGTACAGGCAAATGTCAGGCCTGCCAGGCCGTGATCTGGCATTACGGCTATTATCTCGAAGAGGAAAAAATGGAGGCCAAGAGAAGAAGATCTCTCCCCCTTCTTCTCAAACAGCTAGAGCAGGATCCGGAAAACGTTTTCACCATGTACAATCTAGCGAACATGTATGCTTGGATGAAGGACTACGACAAGGTAATACAATACACGCAAGCGGCCCTCAAAAGACTCCGCGAGATGGATTCTGCTCCAGCTTTTTTTGTGAGCGTATTTACACCCCTGATCCAGGCATGTTTGAAGAAGGGAAGGGTCGAACATGCGAAAAAATACGCCCTCGAGTCTGTGAAGATATTCCCTCAATTTTTGGACGGTTACTATTTACTCAACGAAATTTGCTTCATCCAGGAAGACTGGAAGGGGGTCGTAGAGAGTGGAGGAAAGGCTTGGGAGCTTTACGATCTCCTTTCATCGGATCCCGTGAAGAGGGGCTCCATAGTGTGGCATTACTTGAACTCTCGTTGCCACTTGGCCCTTCGCACAGGCGCAGCCTTCCTCAAACTCGAAATGCACAAAGAAGCACGCGAGTGGTTCATTCACGGATTGGATGGCCATCCAGATCTAGAGGCAGCATTGAGGTTCGTTCTCAAGTCAACTAAGGAAGCCGAGGCCAGGGATCTGTACGATGAGTTTCTGATGCAGGCCATGGAGGCTTTTCCAGAGAGTTCGCTCTTTAACAGGCTTTCCTTGGAAAAGGCCATGGCTGAAAGAAGGTCGTATGAAGAAATTCTCAAGATATTCGAGAGGCTCTGTGAGGTGGACCCGGAGGAGGATTGGGAGTTCAGGAGGGCAATGTTCATGCTGGAGAATGGGAGGTTCCTGGATGCGGAGAAGGCCTTCGGAGATTTGATAGCCAAAAGAAATCCAGAAGCGGCCTTCCACGCATACAGGGCTCTGGCAAGGGAGCACATAGGGGATTTGGAGGGAGCTATCGATGACCATGAGAAGGCAGTGACACTCGATCCCCAGCTCTTCCATTGCTGGATCAAGATCGGCGAGCACTCCATGTACCGGGGAGAATGGGAGAAGGCCTGGGAAAGCTTCATGACGGCCAGGGAGGCTGGGGCTGATGGTCCGGAAGTGCTTCTCAGGCTTGCGATACTCGGGTTGAGGATGGGTGAGGTGGAACTCTCGGTGGAGCCATTGGATGCTTTGCTTCTTTCCCTAGGTCTCTCCAATGACCGGACCTTGGAGACGATGGAGGAATTGGCAGATCTTTTCCAGGAGATAGGAGAAGCCCTGGAGGCTTCGGGGCAAAGAGGACTGGCAGCCGAAGCATATGGAATTGCCGTGGAGATGGACCCAAAAAGGGCAAAGCTGGCATTGAAGGCAGGAAGAAACCTCATTGCGGAGGGGAAGGTCGCAGGGGCAGCAATTCAATTGGCTAGCGCCTTGAGAGCCGCTCCAGACCAGAAGGAAGTCCTTCTGGAGGTAGAAGGAATCCTCAATGGCATTGGAATGGGCTGAGAGCCCATGAGCCGGGATTGAATCTTTTCCAGATACCTCACTTTGCGAACAAAGGGACGTAGGGACGATGTCCCCCAGGTTTTAGGCCTGGGGGCAGGCCAAGGGAGTTGGAAAGGTGGGATTCTCGGAGGCATGCGTCCATCGCGCCCGTGTGCGAAGGCCCCTACGTAAGTCCAGGCCTCTCATGAGTCCGGGGAGGCAAGCGAACTTAGGTAACCCAAAAGGAAGACGCCTCGACCAAGCCCAGGCCTCCCTCGCGGGCGTGCGGAGCCCGCCCCTCCGAGGCGAGGCCAACCCCAAGGCGGGTCGCCTAGCGGGGAAAGGCCCCAGATGACGCGAAAGGCGTTTTTGTCGGAGGGACGCACTCTGTGCGTCCGTTTGGCAAGGCTGGACGTAAACCGAGGGGGGTCATGATTAGGCACGAGTTGGCGAGAGGCCGGTGACCCCAAAAGGGGCAATGTTGGGGTTGGCGTGATGCCTTCCTTGCGGGCGTGCGGAGCCCGCCCCTCCGAGGCGAGGCCGAGCCTCGCACGGACAGCCTAGCGGGGAGAGGCCGGGGACGACACGAGAGGCCGTTTTCTCGGAGGGACGCACTCTGTGCGTTTGTTTGGCAAGGCTGGACGTAAACCGAGGGGGGTCATGATTAGGCAGGAGTTGGCGAGAGGCCGGTGACCCCAAAAGGGGCAATGTTGGGGTTGGCGTGATGCCTTCCTTGCGGGCGTGCGGAGCCCGCCCCTCCCCAAACCCGAACGGTCACACCGAGAACCGTTAGCCTGAAGGGGAAATGTCTCGGCCGCGACAATCTCGTCATGCGGGGCGTGGGGAGCCCGCCCTTCCATGAGACCTTGGGGAGCCCGCAGTCCCAGACGACATCCAAAACCCTCGCATGATCATCCCGGGAGAGGAAAGCCCTTCACGGATCCTGGGTGAGAAGATCGTCTCCCCAAGA
>JAPWUY010000452.1 GCA_028275295.1 Thermodesulfobacteriota bacterium
CCTCGAGATCCGGGCTTATGGTCTCCATAGGAGGCCTGTTCAAGATTCCAACACTGTGGTTCGTGTATCTGGCCTTTGCCATGAACACAGCCATAACAACTTCCCTCATGACTTGGCTACCATCCTATTTCAACAGGTTCCATGGGATGAGTGAGCAGAAAGCCGGCACCATGTCGGCGGGTTTGGCCCTTCTTGTGCTTGTGGGGGCTCCCCTCGGGGGATTCCTAGCAGACAGATGGAGGAGGAAAAGGCTCAATGCCAGAATGGTTTTTTCGGGGCTCACCTCTCTCGCTTCAGCCGTTCTCCTGGGGCTGGCCCTGATACTCTCGGAAACCCGTGTTTTCGCCCCCCTGCTTGTGGCCTTCGGGATTCTCACCGTGTGTTATGTGGCCCCATCTGCGGCTGTGACCCAAGACGTTGTGGACCCTGGCCTCAGGGCCCTTTCTTATGGGCTTTGCGTCATATGTCAGCACCTTCTCGGTGGGGCATGGTCTCCCATGCTCATAGGTTGGGTGTCGGACAAAGCTGGGTTGGACAAGGCCCTTTTGCTCCTTCCAATATTCGGCCTTTTCGCTTCAGCCCTTCTCTTTCTTGGCGCCAAGGGGTACGTGAGGGATCTAGAGCGGGCAAGGAAGGTCACCCTGGTTGAGGAGTGAGAGAAGTGGCCAAAGGGATTTGGGATGTCGCGGTAATTGGAGGTGGCATAGTGGGGATGGCCACTGCCATGGCCATCAAGGCCCGATATGACGTGGAGCTTCTCGTCCTGGAAGCGGAAGAGAGGCTAGCCCCGCATCAGACTGGCCACAACAGTGGCGTAATCCACTCGGGACTTTACTACAGACCCGGCTCCCTCAAGGCGCTCAACTGCGTGAGGGGCAGGGAGGCGATGTATGAGTTCTGCGCCAAATACGGAATTCCTCACGAAAGGTGTGGGAAACTAGTAGTCGCAACGAGCAGGGAGGAGATCCCGAGACTAGACGAGCTGGAAAGAAGGGGGAGGGCCAATGGGCTTGTGGGATTGAAGCGTCTGAAAGGAGGCGAGATCACGGACATAGAGCCGCATGCTTCGGGAATTGAGGCCCTTTGGGTTTCTGAGACGGGGATTGTGGATTTCGTTGAAGTCACCCACAAGTTTGCCAGGATCGTGACGGAAAGAGGTGGCGAGGTTCTCCTTGGGCACAGAGTGGTCGCAGTCAATGAGCGATCTGGAGAGCTCATCATCGAGACGACAAAGGGGGAGTTCAGGGCCAGAGGTCTCATAAATTGTGCGGGCCTCCAGTCCGACAGGGTGGCCCGAATGTGCGGCATGGTCCCCACGACCAAGATTGTCCCTTTCCGAGGAGAGTACTACGAGCTTGTGCCCGAGAAGAGCTACCTCCTAAACGGCCTCATTTATCCCGTGCCGGATCCCAGGCTGCCCTTTCTCGGTGTCCATTTCACGAGAACCATTCATGGGGTAAGGGAAGCAGGCCCCAATGCGGTTTTGGCATTGAAGCGAGAGGGCTATTCCAAGGGTTCCTTCAGTCTGAGGGATTCCGCTGAGACCTTCTTCTATGTAGGATTCTGGAGGCTTGCAGTCCGCTACTGGAGGACAGGCTTGGATGAGCTCTACAGGTCCTTTTCCAAGGCCGCATTCGTGAGGGCCTTGAGGAAACTGATGCCAGAGATAACACCTGCCGATCTCGTCCCAGGAGCCTCGGGCGTGAGGGCCCAGGCACTGGGCAGAGATGGTTCGCTGATAGACGATTTCGTTATAATGGAAGGCCCCAAAATGGTCCATGTCTTGAATGCACCTTCTCCCGCTGCGACAGCCTCCATATCCATAGGGGAGACTATCGCCCTGAAGGCAGAGAGGATCTTGGACCTCAGGGCCTCTGGCCAAGGCCAGATGGTGCCATGATCTTCATTATTCTGGCCGCACATTCTTCTATGGATAGCCGGCTCACATCGATCACTGGCATCCCAGGTATCTTCCTGAAGATGTTCCGGCAATGTTCTAGCTCGGCGAGGACCGTCTTGGGGTCTGCGTAATCGGGCGAGTATTTCGCCCTCTGCCTTCTTATTTCCACGACGTGGTCCACATCCGCTATGAGGCCTACCTTTGGAACTCGTGAGTCCAAGACCTCCTTGGGGAGATCTTGTCCCAGGACTATGGGCACATTGGCCACCCGCAAGAGGTAATTGCATGCGAGAAAAAGGCTCGTTGGGGTCTTGGACACCCTCGATACTCCCAAAATTATGAGATGCGCCTGATCTATGGTTTCGAGGCCTAGACCATCGTCGTGTCTCATGGTGAACTCTATTGCCTCCGCAGCCCTTAGGGATTCTGCCCTCACGTGGGCAAGAAGCCCAGGGCTAGATATAGGCACCACGTTGAAGAGCTTCCTCACCCGGTCGAGAATGGGCCCAATGAGGTCGAAGAGAATGAGGCCCCTTTTGGCCCCCTCCGTTTGGATGAAATCCCTGAGCTCCGATGAGACTATGGAGTAGATGACCACCCCTTTGCTCTGGCTTGCATTCTCGAGGATTGGGAGGACTTGCTCCCGAGTGCGAACATTGGGGTATCTCGTTATTCTCGGGTGTATGTCTGGAAATTGGAGAAGCGCTGCCGTTATAACGGCTTCTGCCGTCCTCCCTGTTGCATCGGATATGACGAAGACT
>JAPWUY010000455.1 GCA_028275295.1 Thermodesulfobacteriota bacterium
AGGTTCGCCTCCGAACTCCTAGCCCAGGGAGCCATATCCCATGTTCCTCCCCTGAGATTCTGGCCACCTTAACCCCGTCTCAGGTCTCGTCCGGGGCTGAGCCCGAATACAGGGGAGGCGTTCCTCAGGGTTTTTGGGGCTTGAGCTCCAAGATTTATGCCCCTCTTCCTAGAACCTCTTCAGCTCGAAAAGCTTCAGGTTGGGGGTTACCTTGATATGGTAGTAGCCATCTTGCGGCATGTAGATGTAAGGGACCTCCTCTTTTTTCCGGTAGAAGAAGTGGGAGAGGATCATCCGGTTCACCGCTCTGTGTCCCACGATCAATATGGAATCCTCTGGATCGCTGAGGTAGAAGACCTTCTTGAGCCCCCTCTCCACCCTCTCTTCCATGCTCACATAGCCTTCTCCTTGGGGGTAAATGTAACCGTACTTGTCCCTCTTCCTCGCCTCGTAAACCTCTGGGTAGCGATCCTTGATCTCCTCGTAGGTCATCTCTTCGCAGAGGCCACTGTTGATCTCGTCAAACTCCTTCAGTGGGATTATGGTGCAGTTGGGCTGCCTTCTAGCGATGGGAGCGGCTGTCTGGATCGCCCTTTTTAGGGAGCTCGTGAATATGAGAGGGATTCTCTCCTTGGAGAAGTGCTCGGCAAGGATCTCCGCCTGATTCCATCCCTCAGGGGTGAGCTCGGGGTCACCGCCTATTCTGTCTTCGAGGTTGAACCAACTCTGTCCATGCCTCACGAGATAGAGGTGCTCCACGTACCTCGTCACCACGACATCCCTGAGCCTCTCGTAGTGGGGGATAGAGTCGGTCAGTTTCTCCTGGATCACCTTTCCATCGAAGGAGTCGACTATGAGCTGATTTCTCTCGTTGCAGAGGGGCTCGTAGGCTGCCTCATAGT
Organism: Thermodesulfobacteriota bacterium; assembly: GCA_028275295.1. Taxonomy (GTDB): domain Bacteria; phylum Desulfobacterota; class Desulfocorpusculales; order Desulfocorpusculum; family Desulfocorpusculum; genus JAPWUY01. The sequence goes on from JAPWUY010000455.1 coordinate 903, forward strand.
GCTCTATTCTCTTGCGAAAACTCTCTAGGGCTACATCCAGAGACAGGTGAGCGAATTCCTCCATGGAGGCCTTCCTGTGAAGGATCGCCTCCAGGACTTCTCCATCCGAGTTCACGCACTCGAGAAAAAGCACTGGGGTCTCGGGGAAGAATCTCTCTATGGCCTCCCTCCTCCGGCAAGTGACATTGGCCGCATCGATTATGGCCACTTGCCCTTTTCTTTGTAAGAACCCCCGGGCCATCTCCAAGTTCATCATGGCGAACCTTTCCCTCAGGGCCATGCCTTGGGGATTCGACGGGGAGAAGAAATCCGGCAAAGATGTCTCTGGACCGGTAAGCTTCCTTCGCAGCTTCCCGTTGTTGAAGATCTTCACCTTCACCCCATCCATGGTGAAGGCCTTCTCGAGCTTCCTGGCCATAGTGGATTTTCCCCTGGCCGGAAGCCCCACCATAGCCACGACCAACTTCCCTTCCATCTGAGAGGACCTCCACATACATCTTCGACTTCCCAGAGAAGATGGGCTCCTCATTTCAATCCCCTTCACCGGAAACCCTCTCCTCTCTCCCCCCTTTCTCGGGCAAGAGATCCAGGTAGAGGAAACGTCCTCCTTCTCTCTCCACCACATCCCCCAGAGCGAAGGGGACTGACCTTTTGAAAATGGGCCCGTCGTAAACGAAAGTGTGAAACTCTCCCCTCTCACCGCACGGGTCCACCTCGGGTGGGAGTGATTCCACAAAGGATCTGTCAATCTTCTTCCCAAGGAACTTCCCGTCCAGGACATTTCGATCGATGCAAGTCACGATTCCCCGGAAACCCCTCTCCACGAACTCCCGTGCGAGCTCCGAGGTCTTTTCACCCCAAAGGGGGAAAACTCCCTCCATATCCAAGGTGGCCAAGTTCCTTTCCCTGTAATGCCTCACTTCCTCGAGAAATATGTCTCCAAAGGCAACATGCTTGACCCCTCTTCTCAGATAGCCCTCGAGCTTGGATGCCATGGCAAGCTCATATTCCTCATTGGAACATCCTGCATTGATGTGAACCAGATCCACGGGGATTCCGAGGCTCAGGGCCTGTGAGAATACGAGCTCCTCTCTCACACCGTGCATGGTGACCCTCTTGTATGGCAACGTGATCGTTGTGAGGAGGGCTACCACCTTCCATCTCTTCTCGCCCATCAACCTGGAAAGGCAAAGGGCACTGTCTTTGCCACCGCTCCATGCCATCAAAACGGGTACCTGTTCCGGATGCTCAGGGGAATTGCTGTGGTCTGCCACGATTTGCCTCTCACCCGAATGAGATCTCGTTGCGAGGGGAAGGCTGATTTTACCCGGCCTTTCTCCACATCTTCCAGAGTTTCTCGCCCCTTGGGCAAACACTATAAGTCTTACCGAATTTTCCCCTGGGTTCCAGAGCCACAATGGTTGATCCACCTTCCTTGATTCCAGGAGGCGATCCGCACTATGCTTCTAGCCTGGAGCTTTGGATCCCAGATGCCCTATCCCAAGGAGCTTGGCCGAGCGTCTTATGGGCACTCAGGGGCTGTGGGATTTGGCAGGGGCCGCATGGAGGGGCCTTGAGGGATTTCGCGACAAAATTACCTAGGGGAAACATTTGGTTCCAGGCTTCCAGTTGGAGTTCCAGACAAAAGGGGCCGGTTTGCAGGATTGAGGGGAGATTTTCGGGACAAGGGGATCGCACATGAGAGCTCAAGGGCCTCCAAGCTCTTTTTCCCATGAAGGGTCCTCCCGAGTG
>JAPWUY010000454.1 GCA_028275295.1 Thermodesulfobacteriota bacterium
GGATTGCCCTGGCCATGGAAGGGGTTATTCGGTCGGCATACATTATCACCCTCCCACGGACGTTCCTCGCAGCCCTTCCGCATGTCTGTATGAGGGCCCTCTCGGAACGGAGGAATCCCTCCTTGTCCGCATCCAGTATCGCGACGAGGGCCACTTCCGGCAGATCCAGACCTTCCCTCAATAAGTTCACCCCTATGAGCACGTCGAAGACTCCCCTCCTGAGGTCACGCACTATTTCAACCCTCTCCAGGGTGGTTATATCCGAATGGAGATACCTGGCCTTGACACCCACCTCCGTATAGTGCTCTGTGAGATCCTCGGCCATTCTCTTGGTTAGGGTTGTGACCAAAACCCTCTCGCCCCTTGCTACGGCCTTCCTTATCTCTCCCAGGAGGTCATCCACCTGGTTCTCTGCTGGTCTCACTATGATCTCGGGATCCATGAGCCCCGTAGGCCTTATTATCTGTTCCACCACATGGGGTCCTGCTTTCTCGAGCTCGTAATCCCCGGGGGTTGCGGAGACATAAATGACCTGATTCACGCACCTCTCGAATTCCTCGAAGGTGAGGGGCCTATTGTCCAGAGCCGATGGGAGCCTGAAGCCATACTCCACGAGGGTCTCCTTCCTTGACCTGTCCCCTCTGTACATCCCCTGGAGCTGAGGAATGGACACATGGCTCTCGTCTATGAAGACGAGCGCGTTTTTGGGCAAGTAATCCATGAGGGTCGGGGGAGGCTCACCAGGGAGCCTTCCCGTGAGGTGTCTAGAATAATTCTCTATGCCAGGACAGTAGCCAGTTTGTTCCAAGAGCTCCAAATCGTAGAGGGTCCTCGTCTTGAGCCTCTGGGCCTCCAGCAACTTCCCCTGGGAGATGAGTTCCTCGAGCCTCTCCTCGAGTTCCTCCCTTATGGCCCTTATGGCCCTGGGGAGCTGATCTGGCGGTGTCACATAGTGGCTTCCGGGGTATATGGGAACCTTGTTGAGCCTCTGGATGACCTTCCCCCTCAGGGGATCCACCTCGGTTATGCGTTCCACCCTGTCTCCCTCGAACTCTATCCGAATGGCGTGGCGTTCCTCGTGAGCGGGGAAGACCTCCACCACATCGCCCCTTACCCTGAAGGTGCCCCTGTGAAAGTCGATATCGTTTCTCTGGTACTGGATCTCCACCAGTTTCCTGAGGAGTTGGTTTCTGTCTACCCGGTCACCCTCCTGGAGGTATATCAGGCACCCCTGATAGGCCTCGGGGGAGCCCAGGCCGTAGATGCAAGAGACACTGGCAACTATGATCACGTCCTCCCTCTCGAAGAGGGCCCTTGTTGCGGAATGACGCATCTTGTCTATCTCGTCGTTTATGGAGGCATCCTTCTCTATGTAAGTGTCAGTGGCTGGTATGTAAGCCTCGGGCTGATAGTAGTCGTAGTAGCTAACGAAGTACTCCACCGCATTTTCGGGAAAAAGGCTCTTGAACTCGGTGTAAAGCTGGGCTGCCAGGGTTTTGTTGTGGGATATGACCAGGGTGGGCCTCTCCACCTGGGCTATGACTTGGGCCATGGTGAAGGTCTTGCCAGATCCCGTGACCCCCAAGAGGACCTGATGGGGCACGCCATCCTTCACCCCCCGGACAAGCTTCTCGATTGCCTGGGGCTGGTCCCCGGCTGGTTTGAAATCGCTCACCAACTTGAAGATTCCCACTCTCTCTCCGACCCTTTCCCAGGAAAAGGCATGTTCAGACCATGGACCTTCTGAGTTTTCTCTTGAGTCTTCTTATCCCCATTCGGGCCTCGAGGAGGGCCTTCCTGTCCTTGGCTGCCAATGCCGCATCCCTCTGGGCTTTGAGCCTCCTTATCTGGGCCTTTATGGCAGTCTTGTCGATGCCAACGACTTGGTGTCTATCCCTCATCTCTATGCCCAAGGCCCTGCAAAGGGCTGCAAGGAGCCTTTCCTTGTTCATCTGGGTGTAGCCCTGGACTGCCTCGTGCTCCAGGGTCGCGGCAATCTCCCTCAGCTCATGAACAGTCTTCTCTTCGAGCTCTTTGAAGGTGTACGGCATCTTTCCCTACCTCCTCCAAGCATGAATTGAGCCTCTTTCTCTTTCATCGGGGAAGCTTGATCTCCCGAGAATCGAGCCCCATTTTGCCCCCCAAGGAGGCTTTTTTCCGGACCCCCTCAGAAAATGAGCTCTCATTCTCCCTTTTGGGAAGGGGCCTGGGGTTTTTTTCTCCTGGCTCCTTTGGTCTTGCAGAGCTCCTCTTTGGTCAGGTAGCCGTCTCGGTTCGTATCCCGGATCCGAAAGATCGCGGTCGCTTCCCCCTCTGGATGGGGGAAGGACCTGAACTCATCGAGGCTTATCTTTCCATCCCTATCGGAGTCCATCCGCATGAATCTCTCGTTGCAGGTCCCAAGAACTGGTCCTTTCTTTTGGGACCAGGATGTGCCTTGAGCTACGGCCGTACAGAATATAACGACCATCGAAGCCATTGCAAATGCGCCTTTTCTCATTTTCCCTCCTCCAAATGGCGGGCCAAGAGCTTGTCCAATGCCATTGCCCCTGCACCCATCGCGCCTGCCAAGGATCCCAGGGTCGATCTCACTATTTTTAGTTTGGACGAAGCTGCCTCCATGGCTTGCCCCCGAACCCTCCTTTCCATTTCCT
>JAPWUY010000456.1 GCA_028275295.1 Thermodesulfobacteriota bacterium
AGAGGGCGGGGCTCACCCGCCCTCTTCTCTTCTCCAGCAAGGATCCGGAGAATCCCACAAGGCATCTCCGCTCGAAGCAGGCCCTCCCAGCCTGAGAGCGAGATCCCAGGCTCTGCAATGTCTCGGGCTAAATGGTTCTTCCCACCTCATATCCTTCCCAGATGGCATCCAGTGCCTTCCTGGGGGTTTTGGCATCTCCTATAACGTGAATCTCTGGCACGAACCCCACTATCTTCTGGCTTATCTCATCCAGGGGCCTTGAGCCCACAGCCAGTATCACGGTATCACATGGCACTTTCTCCTCCTTGTCACCCCTTTGGATCAAAACGCCATCTGGTTGGATCTCCTTGGCCTTTGCCCCTGTTATCACTCTGACCCCTAGACGGTGAAGATCCTGGATCATCGCCCAGCGGGTAGATATCCCTATGTCCTGACCTATGCGCTCGAGCATCTCCACTATTGTCACCCTTCTCCATCCCCTGGTGATGAGCCTTTCGAGGACCTCCCAGCTTTCTGCCTTCTGGAAGGCCAAGAATTTCAAAGTCTCCGCCGAAATTGTCCCCGACTCGCATATGTGGAGAGCTGTCTCGCATCCAACTGCTCCTCCCCCTATGATGACCACCTCTCTTCCCACAGGGACCTTTCCCTCCAAGACCTCCCAGGCGCTCACAACGTTCCCCAGCTCCACACCCTTGATATCTGGGACGATGGGCCTTGCCCCTGTCGCGACAATCACCACTTCTGGTCTGCCCCGGCGGATCTTACCCCTGTCCATCCTCTGACCCAGGCGAACCTTGGCGCCAGAGTTCCTGAGCTGCACTTCCAAGTCCTTGACTGCCCTGCGAAAGTCACTTCTCATGGAAGGGGCGCCAGCCAGGAGGAGCTGCCCGCCTAGTTGCTCTTTTTCCTCGAAGAGGGTCACATCATGGCCTCTTCTCGCTGCGGTCGAGGCAGCCATCATGCCCCCTGGGCCTCCCCCGATCACCCACACCCTCTTTGGCCTGGGCGCTTTCTCCTCTCTTATCTCGAACTCTCTTCCCGACCTTGGATGCAACATACAGCTCACTGGCCTCATCATGAAGACGTGATCGAAACAGGCCTGGGCACATCCTATGCAGTGGACTATGTCCTGGAGGCGCCCCTCCTTGGCCTTCTCGAGAATTTGAGGGTCTGCGAGAAAGGCCCTGGCCATTCCCACCAGGTCTCCAGCCCCTTGTCTGAGGACTTCCTCTGCCACGAGGGGATCGTTTATTCGGTTACAGGCTATGACGGGAGCATTCACAACCTCCTTCACCCCCCTTGCCAAGTAAGTGAAGGCCCCATAGGGGATGCTCATGAGGAGCTGAGGGACCCTGGTCTCGTGCCAACCTCCTGTCACGTTTATCGCCTCCACTCCCTCCCGATCCAGGGCCTGGGCAAAGGCCTTGGCCTCCTCATTGGTGTGGCTGCCCGGGACGAAGTCGTTTCCAGCTATCCTGTAACTCACGGGAAAATCAGATCCCACCTGTTGCCGGACAGCCCTCAGAACCTCCAATCCGAACCTCATCCTGTTCTCCAATGGGCCACCGTACTCGTCGTCCCTCTTGTTTGTGAGGGGCGAGAGAAATTGGCTTATGAGATAACCGGCGCTTCCCAAGATCTCCACCCCGTCGAATCCAGCGTCCTTTGCCCTCTGGGCCGCCTTGGCGAAGTTCTCAATGACCCAAATGATATCGGATCTTGTCATCTCCCTCGGGGTCTCCTTGGTGAAGCGGGAGAAGACCCCGGATGGGGAGAGGGCCTGCTTGCCTCCGAGAAAAACGGAGTGAGCATATGCTCCCGCATGGTAGAGCTGGGCGAAGAGATGGCCCCCCGCCCGATGCACAGCCTCCGCGAGCCGCTTAAGACCATCCATGTCAGCATCGTCCTTCAGGCTCAACATGTCCGGTGATCCGCTGTATTCATCCACGGTGCATCCCCCAACTATCGCGAGAGAGAGTCCGAACCTGGCCCTCTCCTCGTAGAAGGCTATCAGCCTCTCGGAGACCTTTCCCCCGGGGGTGTAGTTGAGATGCATGGCGGTCATCACGACCCTATTGGGCAGCTCGAGCTTCCCTATCCTCACAGGCTTGAAGAGATACTCCAACATGGGGCTCACCTCCTCGAAAGGGTGAAAAAGGACCGTCTAACCTTATCCCCTCGCGCCCGGCCAGTCAACCCGTTGGGGCTCAAAGGAGATGAAGGGGTCGGCTTTGATTCCAAGAGGCCGAGACCTTGGGGTCAAGACCGGACCAAATATATCGGGACTGGGAAAATTGCGAGCTACCTTTCTTCCTCCACATGGGGTGAGTGAATGGTCGTCTCAGGAGTTGGCATAAGCTGCTGAGGGGCTTTGGGGTATTGCGATTGTGAACACAGAGCCCTTGCCTGGCTGAGACTCCGCCCATATCCTTCCTCCATGCTCCCTGACGAGCTTGTGGGTGAGCATGAGCCCTAGGCCAGTTCCCCTGGTGCCCTTGGTGGAGAAAAACCTCTGGAAGAGCTTCTCCTGGGTGGAGCGATCCATCCCCACTCCATTGTCCTCCACTTGGATGAGGACTTCGCCTGCGGGTCCCCTCTTCGTTCCGATCACGACCCTATGGCTGGATTTTTCCTTATCCTCCATACAGGCATC
>JAPWUY010000457.1 GCA_028275295.1 Thermodesulfobacteriota bacterium
CCCTGCCCATCACTTCCTCTCTCCTCACACCTGTGAGCTCTTCCATTGCCCTGTTCCACAGAACAACATTGTGAGATCCATCCACCATCCAGGCAGCGAAAGGGGCTCCATCGAGGATGGCCGACAGGAGATCATTGGTCCTCTGGAGGGTCGTCACATCGGACAGTATGATGATGGCCCCTGCTGGATCCCCTGGTAGGGGAACGATTGAGGACTTGAGTCTCCTGGAGCCCATTTCGAGGATGCCCTCTTCCAAAAGGGCCTCCCTTCGAGATAGGCCTCGTTGGACGAGCTCCCTTAGCCTGGCAGCATCCTTCCCTTCCATCACCTCCCAAGCCTTCTTTCCAAGGAGCTCCAGCTCGCAATTTCCAATGAGTTTGCAAGCTGCAGGGTTCGAGAACACAATCCTTCCCTCCGGGTTCACCTCCATGATCCCTTCCGATACATGATTCAAGATGAGCTCCAGGTGTTTTCTCGTTGAGATCAACTCTTCGACGATTTTCCTGGGAGTTATTGCCTCTGCGCCCAGGATATGTTGGGGAGGTGAGTCCCATGGGATCTTGTCATCGAGAACTGCTTCCACGTATCTCTTCATCTGGGGCAAAGGCCCTTTGGCCATACAGAGATGGGCCCCGAGCTCCTTTATCTCATGGGAATCCTCGGAGGCTATTGCCGAGAGAATTACGACCTTGGTGCGCGAGAACCTCTCGCTCCTTCTTATGAACCTGCAGAGCCTTCTGCCGTCTATATTGGGCATGACGAGATCAACGAATACAATATCTGGAGTGACACTTTCTAGAAGCTCCAGAGCCTCCAGGCCACTTGCAGCAAGGAGGGCCCTGTGACTCTTCTCCTCTATGAGCTCCTTCATAAATCTCAAGATGAGAGGCTCATTGTCCACGACAAGAACGCTTTTCATCTCTCTTTTCCCCCGAAAGCTCCCTTTTGGGAAGCTCGCTTCTGAGCCTTTTTCCGCAGTCGTCTTCCCCGATTGCGTTCTGGAGACGGATAAGTTCCTCTCTCAAGGCTTGGAGTTCCTCGTAGATGCCCTCATCACCTCCCCTTTTGGCCTTGAGCTCCAAGCTCCTAGCGAGGATGAATATCTCCTCCATATCGAGGGTAGAGGCAGCCCCTTTTATGGAATGAGCACCCTCAGCCAGCGACCTCATGTCCCCCTTTGCCAGGGCATCTTCCATGGAGGCCAGGTCCTTGAATGCCACATCGAGAAAGAGTCTTGCGAACTCGACAAATTCCTCTTTCTCGAGTCCAAGCGCCTCGCAAATCTCCTCGAGTTCCATACCTCACATCCCCCCTTTCCTTGACCATCTATCGACTTTTTCCAGGAGAAGATCCTTTCTTATGGGCTTGCTCAAGTAGTCGTTCATCCCAGCTGAAAGGCACCTTTCCCTGTCCTCTTTCATGGCATGGGCCGTCATTGCCACAATTGGGATCCCATTGAGCCCCAGGGCCCTTATCCTCCGTGTCACCTCCAACCCATCCATCCCCGGCATTTCCACATCCATCAAGATGAGATCCAGTTGCTCTCGTCTATCGGTAGCTACCCTCAGGGCTTCCCATCCATCTTGCGCCCAAATGACTCGATGACCAGCCCTCTCCAGCATGAAACTAGCGAGGCGGCCATTGAGGTGGTTGTCCTCGACAAGCAGGATCTCGAGCCCCCTCTCCACATCTTTGGAGGGGACTCCATCGGCCGTGGCTCGAGAGGGACCATGAGCGTGGCTAGCATCATGAAAAGCCTCCGGATCTCCCGAGCGAATTCCATACCTGGCCTCGAAGAAGAAGGTGCTCCCTTTCCCGACCTTGCTTTTGGCCCACACCTTTCCATCCATGAGATGGGCTAGTTGCCTGCAAATGGCGAGCCCAAGCCCTGTTCCGCCATGGGCCCTCCTCAAGGAATCGTCCAGTTGGCGGAAGGGCTCGAAGATCTCCTCCAGTCTCTTGGGTGGGATCCCTATCCCAGAGTCGCTCACTCGGAAGATGACCCTAGCTCTCTCCTCCTCCGCTGACTTGAGCATGACCCGAAGCTTTATGTGCCCCTGGTTTGTGAACTTGCACGCATTGCTCAAAAGATTCAGTAGGACTTGTCTTGTCCTCCCAGGATCCCCTACTAGGATTTTGGGAACTTTGTGATCCACCTTGAACGAGAGCCTTATGGGCTTGTCATGGATCCTGGGCCTCACCATCTCGCAGGTTTCTTTCACGAGGGCCCTCGGGTCGAAAGGCACGGAATCGAGCCTCATCTCCCCTGCCTCTATCCTCGAGAAGTCGAGGATATCGTCTATGAGGGAGAGGAGGGCCTGTGCGCTAGTGTAAATGGCCTTGAGGTGCGTCCTTTCTTCCTCACCCACCTTTCCTTCCATGAGGAGCTCGCAATAGCCAATTACCGCGTTCAGTGGGGTGCGGATTTCATGGCTCATCCGGGCAAGAAAGGCACTTTTCGCTATGTTTGCAGCCTGTGCCTGGAAGGCGAGAAGGTTCGCCTTCTCGAGAGCGGATGCGAGCTGTTTGTTCGCATCCTCGAGTTCACGATTGGCCTCCTGGAGCCTAAGCTCGGAAATTTTCTCCCGAGTTATGTCTTGCCAGCTCACAGTGATTAAGGCCTTTCCGTCTTTCTCGTAGGGAATGGGCCTT
>JAPWUY010000458.1 GCA_028275295.1 Thermodesulfobacteriota bacterium
GGGGGCCTCACCTCAGGAGGATGCGGGGAACCTCGGGAGGCGGGCCCAAAAAACGCCCGATCTGTGGCACGTTTCCTGCATGTTCCTCCGCAAAGGGAGGGCGAGGCTCGCGGCTTGGTGCCATGGGGCTCGAGTTACGACTCTCAAAAATCAGGACTAGGGGGGGAGACATGATCGTTGTTGAGGCTAGGGGCCTTGTGAAGACCTATGGGGAGGGGGATGCCAGGGTCGAGGCCTTAAGAGGGGTGGACTTCATCATCCAAAAGGCGGAGTTCGTGGCCTTTGCAGGACCTTCTGGCAGCGGCAAAACAACGCTGCTCAACCTTGTGGGCTGTCTTGACAGGCCCACAGGAGGCAAGCTCTTTGTGGCCGGAGAGGATGTGACAACCCTTTCCAGGCGTCAAAGGGCGAGATTCAGGGGGGAGAACATAGGGTTCGTGTTCCAGAACTTCAACCTCATTCCGGTGCTCACGGCCTTCGAAAACGTGGAGTATCCCCTTTGCATGGTCAAGAGCGTGCCTCCAGAGCGAAGGAGACAGAGGGTGCTGGACCTCCTGGAGGCCGTGGGGATGATGGAGCACAAAGACAGGAGGCCCGACCAGCTCTCCGGGGGCCAGAAGCAGCGGGTGGCCATAGCCCGGGCCTTGGTCACAGAGCCCAAACTGGTCCTCGCGGACGAGCCAACGGCGAACCTGGACAAGGAGACCTCCCGCACCATCATCTCCCTCATGAAACGACTGAGGGAACACACAGGCACGGCCTTTGTCTTCTCCACCCACGACGCCAGGCTCCTGGGGGAAGTGGACAAGATCTTCACCCTCGAGGATGGAAGACTCAATGGAGGGATCAACTCCCAAGGAGGTGGCCATGTGGAACACCTTTAGGATAGCGGCCCGAAACCTGCTGCGCTACAAGAGAAGAACCCTTCTCACCGTTGGCCTCATTGCCCTGGGCACGGTCTTTGTCCTGGTATTCATGGCCGTGGCCGGCTCCTTCAAGAACATGATGATTCGCCAGATGACCGACTCCTTCATAGGGCACCTTCAGATCCACAAGAGGGGTTATCTCGCAGCCATAGACAACCTGCCTCTTCACATGAACATGAACGCCAAACAGATGGGGATGGTGGAGAAGGTCTTGGCCGAGACCCCAGAAATAGAGAGCTATTCCCCTAGGATCAAGTTCGGGGCCGCCTTCAGCAACTTCGAACAGACAACCAACATCAGGGTGAACGGCGTGATCCCGGAGAAGGAGTTTGCCACTTGTCCCCTCCTGGTCTCCAGGATCACGGAGGGAAGCCGCGACCTGAGCGCCTTGGAAAGGGGAAAGATCCTGGTGCCCGAGCTCCTGGCCAGGGGCCTGGGGGTAAAGCCTGGGGACACGGTGGTGCTGGTGGCCACCAACAAGGATGGGTCTGTGAACGGGAAGACCTTCCTGGTGGGAGGGGTCCTGGAGAGCGCCACAGGCCCTGGAGGAAGGGATGGATACATCCACATGGAGGATGCCAGAGAGCTCCTGCGCATGAGCGACTCGGAGGTGAGCGAGGTGGCCATCCGCATCCGGGATTTCTCGATGCTGGACAGGCTTGCCCTGGAGCTGGAGGCCAAGTTCCCCAGCATGCCCAACATGCCAGGGAAGTCCATGCTGGAGGTGAGCACCTGGGAGAAGCTCTCCCCATTTTCCAGCATTGCCAGGATGATCGATGCCCTGGCCTTTTTCATACGGGTCATCCTCGTGGCCATAGTGCTCGTCAGCATAATGAACGTGATGGTGATGGCAGTTTATGAGCGCATCCGTGAGATCGGGACCATGGCAGCCATGGGCACCCTGCCAGGGAAGATCCTATCGCTCTTCATAACCGAGGGACTGCTCATAGGGGTTCTCGGGGGACTGGCCGGTTGGCTGCTCAGCGGGATCATTGTGGTGGCCCTCAGGCTCGCCCAGATTCGCTTCAGCTTTGGCCGGCAGGAGAACCTGCTTCTTGTGCCCTCCTGGGATTTGCTCCAGTGGTGCGCCATCTTCGTGGTCGTGATGGTGGTGGCCGTGTTGGCGAGCCTCCAGCCCGCCTGGAAGGCCTCCCGCATGGAACCCATAGATGCCCTCGGGCATGTTTGAAAGGAGACACTCATGCACAGGTCCTGGTTCAGCATTTCAATAATCGCCATGTGGCTTTCGGGAAGCGGGATTTGCCTGGCTCTTGACGGGGCTTCCATCCTCAAGCAGGTGGACAGAAACATGATGCCCGAGTCCTTCGAGTCTTACAGGAAACTCGTGAACATAGAGCCGGATGGGAGAAACAGGGAATACACCCTCTTCACGGTCAAGAAGGGAGACAAGGTCGCTGCCCTGTTTCTGGCGCCTGCAAGCGAGAAGGGCAGGGCCACGCTCAGGCTGGGGGAGAACATGTGGCTCTATATCCCCAATGTGGCCAAGCCAGTCAGGATCACGAGCCTCCAGTCGGTGGTGGGCGGGGTCTTCAACAACTCCGACATCCTGCAGCTGGATTACAGCGAGGAGTATGACGTGGAGAGTATCGAGGAGAAAGATGAATCCTACCTGCTCAATCTAAAGGCTAAGAACAACACCGTGGCCTATG
>JAPWUY010000459.1 GCA_028275295.1 Thermodesulfobacteriota bacterium
AAACCCTGGATAGACCCGTGATCACCCCTAGGCCCATCTTCTACGAGCCAGCAGTGGTTAAAGGCGATAGTGGCAATTACCTGGTTCTTTTCGGAACAGGAGACGAGATCCGTCCCACAACCACCACGACCTACGACTATTTCTACGAGGTCGAGGACAAAAGTGTGGCTCCCTCTGGCAGTCCGCCCTCATGCGCAGGTCAGATAAACTGGGCGGTGAGATTGCCCCAGGGAGAAAAAGTCCTGTCACGGCCTAGCGTTTACAACAGGATTGTGTACTTCACCACCTACTCCCCTTCGGGCCAGTGCGGGGCCGGGACAGGGTATCTCTGGGGCCTCACGACTTCAAGGGGCTTGAAGAGCACTGGGGGTGGACAGGCGGGAATCGTATTCGGCGAAGAGGGTGAGGAGCTCGGAACTCCCGTTTCCAAGAGGGAGATGGGAGCGGGTGTGCCTACTGCACCACTGGTCACCCATGGGATGATATATGTCACGACTAGCAACTTGCCCAGAAATCCTCTGGAAGGGCTTCCGCCCATCGTCACCCAGAGGATCAACCCCGTGAGTAGCGAGATAAGGGGTTGGAGAGAGGTCTTCGAGTGATATCTGTGTCCGAGGCCCAGGGGAGGTTTGCTCACACGAGTAGGATCCTCGGCCTACGGTAGATTCAGGTCCCCGGGCTCGAAGCCTGGGATCTGTTCCACGAGGTAGACCCGGATCTTCTTTTTCAGGCGCTCTTCCAGTTGGCGGACCCTCTCTCGGGATATGCCCCATCGGGAGCCGATCTCCTGGAGGGTGACGGGGTTTTCGGACAGAAGCCTGTTGTCGAGGATGTCCCTCTCCTTCTCGGTCAGCTTCTCCCTCAGTTCCTCTATTTTTTGGTGGATTTGCTCCCTGAGTTGGGCTTCTGCCAGAAGGGATTCGGAGCTTTGCTCCTGGGATGCTATGAAATCCTTCTGGGTATAACGGGAGCCGTCTTCCAGAGGAGCATCCAGGGAGTACTCCCAGCTCCCCATCCTCTGGTCCATCTCTATCACCTCGTCCTCCTTGACGTCGAGTTTCTCGGCAATTAGCCTGGGGACAGGCTCGAAGCCAAGGCTGTCGAGGCGTTCCTTCTCCTTCTTCAGGTTGAAGAAGAGCTTCCTCTGGGCCTGAGTGGTCCCTATTTTTATGAGGCGCCAGTTATCCAGGATGAATTTCAAGATGTAGGCCTTGATCCAGTAAGAGGCATAGGAGGAAAGCTTGACCCCCCTGTAAGGGTCGAACTTCCTCACAGCTTGAACGAGGCCCAAATTTCCCTCCTGAATGAGATCCAGGAGGCTAATCATCCAGCTCTTGTGGAACTCCATTGCGATCTTCACGACCAGCCGCAAGTTGGAGGTGATGAGCTTGTAAGCTGCCTCCTTGTCACCCTTTTCCTTGTATCGGATGGCCAGCTCCAGCTCTTCCTCCCTGGAAAGGAGGGGATACTTTTGGATCTCCAGGAGGTACATCCTCAAGGGATCGTACTCGACAAGGGCACCCTCTTCGGGCTGTAGCTCCAAGGCCTCGGGGAGCTCTTGGGCCTCTTCCTCTGGGAACTCCTCCTCAACTATCTCGGGAACCTGGAGATCCGGTTCCTCCTGTCGAAGAACGTCGTCTTCGATTGTAGGTATCATCCTAGACACATCCCTCATGACAACTTTCGAAACCCACTTTTGAGACTATACCAGATCCATGAGCAGGCTGTCAAAAAAGATTTCTCGAAGGCCGCCACGGGTTAATTTTTCCATCCACGGAGGGGCGGGCTCCGCACGCCCCCAAAAATGGCCTGGGTGCAACCGAGGCATGTCCCCGCAAGGCAACCGGCCGTTCGCCAACTCGTCCGCGATGATGACGTGCCTCGGCTTGCGCACGGCATCGCAATGCGGACGCGGAGACCGCGCCCCTCCGAGAAAACGGCCCTCCGCCTATCCCCGGGCCTTTCCCCCGAGGCCTCTGACCCAGGCTTGCCCCCGCGGAGGGGCGGGCTCCGCACGCCCGCTAGCGAGACTTCGCTTTCACCAGGGGATCGCCCCATTAGGCCACCGGGCGTTCCTTTGCCCTCGATGATTATGTTATGCCTCGGCTTGCGCACGGCCTCGCAACACGGGCGCGGAGACCGCGCCCCTCCGAGAAAACCGCCTCTCGCGTCGTCTCCGGGCCTTCCTCGGTAAGGCCATCCGTGCTGGGCTTGCCCCCCGCGGAGGGGCGGGCTCCGCACGCCCGTGGAGGAGGCATAACGCCAAACCCAAATGTTGCCTCGTTTCGGCCACCAGCTTGTCGCAAAACCACCGGTGGCAACGCAATGCCTTCCCATTCGTCCGGCCGTACCAAACGGACGCGCAGAGCGCGTCCCTCCGAGAAAACCACCTTTCGCGTCATATCCGGGTTTCCCCCGCTAGGCCATCTTGCCCTGGATGGGCCCTCCCCGTGGAGGGGCGGGCTCCGCACGCCCGCAAGGAATGGTGGCGCTTGATCGAGGCATGTGCTCTCTTGGCCATCGGCTCCTCGTCAACCATCCGGTGGAAATGGAATGGCCCGGCTTGCGTCCGGCCTCGCAACGCGGACGCAA
>JAPWUY010000460.1 GCA_028275295.1 Thermodesulfobacteriota bacterium
GCGAAATGGAATACGGTTTTCGTGGAAGTGCCAGAGGAGACATTTCACCCGGTGAAAACGGTTCTGGATCTTCTGAGACCAGGCCACAAGGGAGAAATTCTCGAAGCGCCTCTGCGAAGCCCCTGAGTTTGCAATCTGAGGCCC
The DNA here is from genome assembly GCA_028275295.1 of Thermodesulfobacteriota bacterium. GTDB lineage: Bacteria > Desulfobacterota > Desulfocorpusculales > Desulfocorpusculum > Desulfocorpusculum > JAPWUY01. The sequence continues at coordinate 145 of JAPWUY010000460.1, forward strand.
GAGGATCGGTCTTGGAAGAAGCTCTAGCCTTCTGAGCCTGGCCATATAGCTTCCATTGCTCAGGACGAGCGAATAATTGGGGCCATATAGATGACAAGTCTCGACGAACCCGTCCAAAAAAGAGACACTCCCACCCTCCATCTCAGCTTTCGGGTCTCGGACCGAGGGGAAATCTTCGATTGGGTGCCCGTGGGCTTTGGGGCTTGGGCCCTAAGGGGCCAAGACCTTGGAGAATGACGCGCCTTAGAGTTCCGGAATAATGAAATTCACGTGTTGACAAAATGTCTATGTTGTGGCATTAGATTGAGCTTAGCTGGTCGTGTGTCGTAGATGTCGAAGGGATGTGAGGATGAGGGGAGGTGGTCGAGGCGAATGAGGTGGGTTCGCACCCTGGGGAACCTGGTGAGCGGTTCATCTTGCTTGAAGTGGACAAATTCTAGAAAGGAGGTAGGGAGGAGATGATGGCAAAAGCAGGCAGGGTGTTTCTTGCAGTTGCTATATTCGTTGGATTCGGGGTGGCCCTGATGGGCTGTGCCACAACCGATGACCTGAAGGCCGTGGAGCAGAAGGCCCAGGCTGTGAGCGATAAGGCGGATAAGGCCATGAGCGAGGCTCAGGCCGCCAAGACAGCAGCGGCCAACGCTGAATCTGCGGCCAAGAGGGCAGCCGACTCAGCAGCAAAGGCAGAGGCCGCGGCAAGCAGGGCCGAGTCCGCAGCCAAGTCAGCAGCGGATTCAGCTGCGAAGGCAGAGGCAATGGCCAAGAAAGCCGAGTCGATCTTCATGAAAAAGATGAAGAAGTAGTCCTTGTGGGGGTGTCGGCTCGAGGGCCGGCACCCTTTTTTCACCAAAAATCATTGCCAGCCAAAGCTAGACGCTCTTCGCCGACCCGAAGAGGGGGAAAAGACATCTTAGCGGAACTGCAGCTCCGTTCAGAGAGGCCTTTCACCTTGAAAAGGTATCCAGGGCAGGACAAAGTGCGATGAGGCACATTCTTCTGGCTTCCTCCAATCAGGGGGCATGCGAGACCATTCGTGAGTGCTTCAGAGGGGAGTACAAGGTCGAGGTTGCCTCGAGCAGGGAGGCCTGCTTCGACCCTGGGAGGAAAAGGAGGTACGAGTTCATCTTCGTTGACGTGGGATTTCTCAGAGAGGCTGCCCAACCAGACGGATTCAATGACTACAAGGCAGCTCTTCAACCCTTCTGGCAAGAATTCCCAAACGCGGAAATAATAGTTATGGCCCCCCAAGAGATGATCAGAGAGGCCGTGATGGCCGTGAAGGCGGGGGCCAGCAACTACGTCACCTACCCCATCAATCCCGACGAAGTGCGCTATGTGAAGGAAGCGGTCCAGAAATCCATAAGACTCCAATCCGAGCTCAACTATCTCAGGAACAAGTTCTGGCAGGCGGAATCCCTCGAGGTGGTCCAGACCAAGAGTCCCCTCATGAGAAAGGTGTTCGAGAAGATCCAGTCCGTGGCCCCCACCAAAAGCACGGTCCTCCTGGTGGGTGAGACTGGAACTGGCAAGGGAGTTCTGGCCAATCTCATCCACAAACACAGCAACCGCAGGGACAAGCAGTTCATAAGCGTTCATTGCGGGGCCATCCCCGACACCTTGCTAGAGAGCGAACTCTTTGGCCATGAGAAAGGCGCATTCACTGGAGCTGTGAGGAGAAAGCTGGGGAAGTTCGAGATAGCCCATGGAGGAACTCTCTTTCTCGATGAAGTGGGCACCATTACCCCATCGGCTCAAATAAAGCTCCTTCAGGTGCTCCAGGACAAGACCTTTCAGAGGGTTGGGGGGGAAGAAAACATCGAGGTCGATGTCCGGATCATAGCGGCGACAAATACTGACCTGGTGAAAATGTGCGAGCAGGGACTTTTCAGGACGGATCTTTACTACCGCCTGAGCGTCTTTCCCATAGAGATACCTCCTCTCAGGGAGAGAAAAGAGGACATTCCCGTTCTGGTCGAGGTCTTCCTGAGGAGGCTCAACAGATTCAATGCCAAGGAGATCCACGGAGTCCACCCAGATGTGATGGAGGCCTTCTTCAGATACGATTGGCCTGGAAACATAAGGGAACTCGAAAACCTCATCGAGAGGGCATATATTCTGGAGAGCTCCTCTGTGCTCACCCCCGAGAGCTTTCCGAGCGAGCTCTTCGCGAAAAAGAGCAATCCCTCCAACCTACCCATAGACACCTCTGTGCCCCTGGAAAAGGTGAGAAGGAAGGCCATAGAACAGGTGGAGAGGGCTTACCTGACCGAACTATTGCGCCAGAACAAGGGCCGCATAGCTCCCACAGCCCAGAGCGCAGGTATCGGAGTGAGACAGCTCCACAAACTCATGCGCAAGTACGGCCTCAGGAAGGAAGACTTCAAGGCCACTGCTTGAGGACGGGAATTCTCAATTCCCCAAAATCCAAAATCGGAACATGGAGTGCA
>JAPWUY010000461.1 GCA_028275295.1 Thermodesulfobacteriota bacterium
GGGGTTCTGGAGCACCAGATCCCAGGTGGGATGATCTCCAATCTCGTCAGTCAGCTCAAGGAGACCAACAATCTCCACCGACTGCCAGAGGTTTACGAGGAGCTTCCCAGGGCTAGGAGGGAGCTGGGGACTCCGCCCCTTGTCACTCCCACATCCCAGATAGTGGGGGTTCAGGCAGTTCTCAACGTTCTGTTCGGAAGATGGAAGATGATAGCCAACCAAGTGAAGGATCTCTGCTTCGGGCTTTATGGCGAGACCCCGACACCCATAGATCCGGAAGTTAGGAAAAAGGCACTCAAGGGATACAAGAGGGGAACCGAGCCTTACACTGGCAGGCCGGCGGACATCTTGGAGCCTGAACTCCCAGCTGTTCGTCAGAGTCTTGGAGACCTGGCAAAGACCGAAGAGGACGTCCTCATAGCCGCGCTCTACCCAACGACGGGAAGAGAGTTTCTCGAAAGGAAGTATGGTAAGAGGCATGAGGAAAAGGCCCAAGCCGAGGAGTGAGATGGAAAGCGCGATCAGAGGGAGGTGAGCATGAGAGGAATGAGAGCTGGATGGTCTTGGTTTTTCCTTCTGGTATGGGTTTCCGTTTCTGGAGCTCAAGAGAGAGGGCAGTTGCCTCAGCCTGTGGACTGGCTCGAGGCCGGATTGATGAAGGGATTTCCCCCGGCCAAGGAGAGCCTGGTCACAAAGGCAAATTGGCTGAACTATCCTCAGCTCACCTGGTCCCTCCAGCACGCGAGGGAACTCTTTCCCACAAGGAACGTGCCCAGGGGAGGGAAGCCATGGGAATTCCCGGTGGCCCTATGTAGCCTAGAGTCCATCCCCTTCAAGGACGAGCACGGAAAAGATACCACCTTCGGCAGGTTCCTGAAGGACACCTATACGGATTCCGTCCTGGTGCTCCACGAAGGCCGAGTGGTCTACGAGCGCTACTTCAATCAGATGACCCCCAGGACCCCTCACATGCTATTCTCAGTGAGCAAGTCCATAGTGGGACTCCTGGCTGCGACCCTCGTCAGAGAGGGAGTCCTGGATGAGAGGGCTCCTGTCTCCAAATATGTCCCAGAACTCGAGTCCACGGCCCTGGGAGACGCAACCATAAGGGATTTGTTGGACATGAGGGTGGGAGTCAAGTTCTCCGAGGTGTATACAGACCCCCGTTCCGACATAGTGGCCTATGTCCTGGCTGCGGAATGGGTCCCAACGCCGCCTGGATATACTGGGCCCAAGGACCTCTATTCCATGATCAAGGGGCTCACCCAAAGGGAAAGGCCCCATGGGGAGGCATTCGGATACAAGTCAGTGGTCTCCGATGTTCTGGCTTGGGCCATGAAGAAGGCCACGGGCAAGTCCCTCGCCCAAATGGTATCGGAGAGATTGTGGAGCAGGATGGGCGCGGAGGAGGACGGTTTCTATCTCCTCGATCCCATAGGGACAGAGGTGGCGATGGGCGGGTTCAACGCCACACTGAGAGACCTCGGCCGCCTGGGCCAGTTGATGTTGAACAAGGGGGAGGTGGGAGGCAGGCAACTCATACCCAGGGAGGTAGTGGAGGAGATAATGGCCGGTGGGGACAGGGAGGCCTTTGCCAGGGCCGGAATGACGACCCGTCCCGGCTGGTCTTACAAGGACCAGTGGTGGGTGACCCACAACGAGAACGGTGCTTTCATGGCTATGGGGGTATATGGCCAAAGGCTCTATGTGGACCCCAAGGCCAGGATGGTGATCGCGAAATTGGGGTCCCATCCTGTAGCCAGCAATGCCTTCACGGATCTGGTCCATATGAAGGCCTTTCAAGCCTTGGCCAAGGAGCTCAGCCACTAGCCCAGATGGTCCTCCAAGGCCGGTGACTCTGGGGGCTCGAGCCCCCAAGAGTCCCATTACCTTCGAGGATACTGAGGCTCAGCCCTGGAGCAAATTCCAAGGCGAAGGTCAGAGGGTTCTCCGTATGGATCGGTTTGGCCCAAGGAGGGTCGACCCCTCACCCGCCTGCGAGGAGGAGGAAGAGGTGGAGCTCGTCCTCTGGAAAGAGGAGAGCTCTCGGGTCCTCCATTCGCTTACCGGACTTGGTGATGAAGACCTGAGGGGGGAAAAAGCCTCTCTCTCGGTCCCAGAGCTGCTCTGGCATCGTGTCCTCGAACCTGGCCCTTATGGCCTCGCAAAGATCCCTGAGGGAGGCCTCCTCGGGAAGCTCTATGGAGGCCTCCTCTGCGCCCATCCATTCCGAGAGGATTCCGTGAAAAAAGACCTTGACCCTCATGATCTGATTCTGTATAGCGTCTTCGCCACCTCTTCGAGACCCAATTCCAGAAGCTTTTCTCTGGAGGGCCAACCCGTATCCCAGTCCCAGTCTCTGTAACGGTAGTACTCAGCCAGCATCCCGTTCATGTCCGGGCTCAAGCCAGCTGTGGGGCCCTCATCAAGGGGCTTGAGGCATATCTCGGGAAGAGAGTCCTGCTCCCTCCTGAGCCCCAGGACTATGCTCAATGCCCTCTTGATGTTCACTGATCTGTCACCTGCCCTCAAAAGCTCCTGGGGATCCACTGACCAGCCCGTCACTGATTTGAGCATTTCGCATATCTG
>JAPWUY010000462.1 GCA_028275295.1 Thermodesulfobacteriota bacterium
AGGCACCACCTGTCAGGTTCAGGAAATTGGGGGAGAGTCTCCGGGAATCCCCGTTCCCTTAGAATTTTTTGGGAGAGAGAAATTTTTGGGTTGACAGCTCTATCACATCGTGATATACAAGATGAGAACCTTGCGGAAGGAGGTGAGGCCATGGAAATGGACATGCAAACTTGTAGCGACATGCGGAGAAAGGAGAGAGCCACTCCCAGGGGATGGAGACCGGGGGGCTCTGGCGGAGCGAAAAGACTAGGGACTGACTGGGCTTAAGCCCTTCAGCCCACCTTCGTGACCCACCGCTCAGGACGATTTCCCCCGACTCTCCACAGAGAATCACCCCTGGCATAGCTCAAAAGACAAATCAGACGGAATCGAAGTGATCTCATCACGAGAAAGGAGACGATTGCCATGGGGTACTCCACAGGACTTGTGTGTCGAGTTTGCGGAAAGAGGTATGAGGAATCTCCCCTCTACGTGTGCGAGGATTGCTTTGGGCCACTGGAGGTGACTTACGATTACGAATTTTTGGGAAGGAAATTTTCCCCTGAGACCATATCGCGTGGTCCCAAGAGCATGTGGCGTTACTGGCCCCTCCTTCCCCTTCAGGGCGAGCCCAAGGTGGGGTTGGAAGTGGGATTTACCCCCCTTTTTCATGCGAAGAGGCTAGGGGATGCACTGGGGCTAAAGAGGCTTTTCATAAAAAATGATGCTGTGAACCACCCCACCCTCTCTTTCAAGGACAGGGTCGTTGCAGTATCGGTCTCCAAGGCAGTGGAGTTCGGTTTCGATACAGTGGCCTGTGCTTCCACGGGAAACCTCGCCAACTCCCTGGCTGCTCAGGCAACTGCGGCCGGGCTTAGAAGCCTCATCTTCATCCCAGCAGATATAGAGGAGGCCAAGATAGTGGGAACCTCGGTATACGGTACAGAAGTGGTCGCAGTCAGGGGAAACTACGACCAGGTAAATCGGCTGTGCTCCGAGGTGGCATCCCAATACCAATGGGCATTCGTGAACATAAACTTGAGACCCTATTATTCCGAGGGTTCCAAGACCTTCGCATTCGAGATAGCGGAACAGCTCGGCTGGCAATGCCCCGACCACATAGTGATACCCGTTGCGGGATGCTCCCTCCTCACCAAGATATGGAAGGGCCTCACGGAACTCGAGAAACTGGGATGGATTCCAAAGAACAAAGCTAGGCTATATGCTGCCCAGCCAAGTGGTTGCTCTCCAGTGGCGACAGCTGTCAAAAATGGCTGGGACACTATAAAGCCCGTCAAGCCCAATACCATAGCCAAGTCCCTGGCCATAGGAAATCCAGCCGACGGACTGTTCGGTCTTCGCGCCATAAGGCAAAGTGGGGGATACGCGGAGGACGTCTCCGACCGAGAGATCATAGAGGGTATCCTCTTGCTCGCGAAAACCGAGGGCGTATTCACCGAGACAGCGGGAGGGGTGGTGGTGGCAGCAACCCGAAAGCTCGTGAGACAGGGAAGGATAGGCAAGGACGATCTCACGGTACTGGCCATAACGGGAAACGGACTGAAGACCCAGGATGCCTTGGTGGGCGCAACCCGAAGACCTTCCACAATAGACCCCACCTTGGAAGATTTCGTGGCGCTGGAGGAACAAAAAGAAAGGAGGCAGAGGGAAAATGTCAGTCTTGGTTAGAATCCCGACACCCCTTCGAAGATTCGTTGATGGAAACTCCATCCTTGAGGCTCGAGGGAAAACAGTGTCCCAAGTGCTGGGAGACCTCTCCCAGAGATACCCCGGGGTGGGCGAGAGGCTCTACGATGGAGGCAGCCTGAGGCCCTTTATCAACATCTACCTCAACAACGAGGACATAAGGTTCCTTCAAGGAGAAGGGACCGCAGTGAAGGATGGGGATGTCATCTCCATTGTCCCTGCCATAGCAGGAGGGTGAGGGAGGGAGAAGATGTTCTGGCTCACCGAGGAACAGATACGCAGATATAGCAGGCACATTATCTTGCCAGAGGTGGGGGGAAAAGGCCAGAGGAAGCTCATGGCCTCCAAGGTCCTCCTAGTGGGGCTAGGAGGCCTAGGGTCCCCAGCAGCCCTTTATCTGGCAGCAGCTGGGGTAGGGACCTTGGGACTCGTGGATTTCGACACCGTGGAGCTCAGCAATCTCCAAAGACAAGTCATTCACACGACCCAGGACTTGGGGAAACCCAAGGTCGTATCCGCCAGGGAAACCATAAATGCCATAAACCCAGATGTCCGAGTCGAGCAATGGCCCGAGAGGATATCCGCAGCCAACATAAGGGAGATAATCCAGGACTTCGACGTCGTCCTGGACGGCACGGACAACTTCGCGACCAGATTTCTCCTCAATGATGCCTGTGTCCTCATGGGCAAGCCTCTAGTGTACGGGGCTGTGTTTCGCTTCGAGGGGCAGGTGAGCGTTTTTCTTCCCAAGGAAGGACCATGTTACAGGTGCTTCGTCCCCAAGATGCCTCCTCCTGGCTCAGTGCCGAGCTGTCAGGAGGCGGGGGTTCTGGGCATCCTGCCGGGGATAATAGGGCTCATTCAGGCAACGGAGACCCTCAAGCTTCTCCTGGGAATAG
>JAPWUY010000463.1 GCA_028275295.1 Thermodesulfobacteriota bacterium
CCGGATTTCTCCCCCAGATCCGCCATGAGCTCCATGAGGCTCTGATGGTCATCCAGAAGCTCTTGGAAATGCTCGACCATCTCCACCAGGCCCGTCTCTTCCGCCTTGCCGCCGAAAAGCCCTTTCCAGATCCTTTTCCAGCCCATCCCTATCACGGTCTCAAGGCCCTCAACTTCCAGTCCTTTCTCAGTGCGACCCGCGACCTCCCCCGAACAACCATCCCAAGCCATAGCCCGCAAGCATGGCCGCCACTACGGCCATTATCCCATAAACCATGGGATAGTCTTCCGCCAGGGAGCGCAAGAGTCGGGGAAAGCCCGTCATCTCCACTTCTATCCATGTCTGCTGTCGCTGTAACACTTCTCCACCTCGGATGGCTGACACGGACACGGTGTATGTCCCTGGCCGGATGCAGCGAGGCAAGGGAAACCGAGCTCGTATGGACTGAGCTGTCTCGTCCTCCGAGACAAGTTCCACCCCTGCGGGCAATAGCTTGTAAAGGCCCTGAGTCTCCTTGAGCTTGATGAACTCCCGAAGCATGGAATCGCTCTCTTCCACCCCTCCACTCTCTTCGAGCCTTGCTTGCTCCCTCAGTTTTCCGTAGCCCCATGACCCGGACCCGTCGCCCCCTGCCAACAAGAAGGAACTGGTGCTCGCAACCATATAGAGCGTAGGGAAACCCTGTGCCACAATCTCCCCCACGTTCATCCAAAGAGGCCCTATTCTCCCTTTGCGGACTAAAGTTTCGGCCACATCCTCGCCAACCAATTCCACCACGGCGTCTGCCAAGGGCGGGATCTCCGCGCTCACCACCACCTCCTTTCCGCCGAAAAAGGCTCCGATCTCCACCCTTCGCGGCGCCACCTCCAACTGCGAGGGCCAACCCGCTCCAGGCAAACCGACTAGGAACACTGCCCACAATACGGCTCGAGGAAAAGATCTGACCCGTGGTACCATGACTCAGTGTCCCCCCTTGTACCCCAGCAAGACTTTTGGCGGCAACACAAGACTCAACAGCATCTGGATCATCACGAGCAAGACAATGGAGGCCAGCATTATTTTGAGCTGATCTGCCTTGATGCGGCGACTCAACCTGGCTCCTACCTGGGCTCCTATACTGGAGCCGAGCAGGAGTATCAATGCGAGGACGACATCGACTGTCTTGTTACTTATGGCCTGCATGATTGTGACGTTGATGCACGTAAAGAGTATCTGGAAGAGGCTCGTCCCAACCACGACATGCATGGGCATTCGAAGCAGGTATACCATGATGGGTACCATGATAAACCCTCCTCCGACTCCCATTATTGCAGCCAGCAGGCCCACGATGGATCCAAGGCCTAGAGGAAGAAGGGGCGAGGCCTTCACACCGGACTTTTCAAAAGCCATCTGCCAGGGTAAGGCCCGGACCATACGGGAGTAAAAGGAAGGTCTCTTCGCCTGCGAGCCCTCTTCGGCTCTCGCTCGGTGTCCTCGCATGCTCTGGAGGCTCTCTATGAACATGTATGATCCTATCCATCCGAGCATCGCCACGTAGGTGATCTTGATCACGAAATCCGCGTTGCCCACACCCCTCAACCATCGAATCACCTGAACTCCAGCTGTTCCCCCTATGAGTCCGCCAATGAGCAATAGGACCCCCATCTTGAAATCCACGTTCCCCATCCGGTAGTGCGCGTAGGTCCCAGAGGTGGAGGCGGCCACTATCTGGTTGGAATCCGATGCGGCAGCCACAGTGGGAGGAATTCCTATCATGATGAGAAGGGGGGTCATCAAGAACCCACCGCCCACCCCGAAGAGCCCCGAGAGCAAACCCACCAAAGCACCCATCCCCATCAAAAGGCCAGCATCAGCGCTAGTACCCGCTATTGGAAGATATATCTCCAGCATGCCTCGCACCCCCCGTAACCTTCTAGCAATCGAAATATGGTCCGGTCCCTTGTAGCCGAAGCGACCTTCATCTCACTGAGCGCCTCCCTCATCCAGGCCCTGCCTCCAGATTCGGAGGAACGCATGGATCGTGCCAAACCGAGAAGGCACGAAATATCGATTAGATACACATCTCGCTGGCAGTCCAGAACCAAGGAGGGTTTCATTATGAAACTTGGGGCCCCGATCACTCCCATGAAGGTCGAGCCTTGCAGACCCGGATTGTCCAGCCAGGTTCGCGACATTCGGGGTCATGTCCCAAAGATCCCAGGATGCCTTGACCTGCCCCATCTGAAGGTATTTTTGGAGCTAAGTGTGAGACACGGCTACCGAATTCATCCATCGTCTCATGATGGAAGTCTGGCCGAAGCGTAGGCTTGGGGCCTTGGACCCGAGGTCACAGGATCTGGGCAACAATCCGGACTAGCCTCTAGCGGAAGGCAGAGCCCGGAGGGACTCTGTTTCGGGGACCTCATCTTGGGGGTGAAAGGGGATGTCCAGACCGCCTAGTTGTTTCAGAATGAAAAAGGCATCTCAGGTCGCAGGCCCAAGGAGGCCGTACTTCTTCATCTTTCGCCACAGGGTGGTCCTCGGCAGCCTCAATATTCTCGCTGCCTCGCCAACCTTTCGGCCAGTGGATGCCAATACC
>JAPWUY010000464.1 GCA_028275295.1 Thermodesulfobacteriota bacterium
AAGACTCAGGGCTCACCTCCTCTCCCAGGATCCAGGGAAGGTCACGGAAGCCCTGGAGATTCTCTCCATAAGTGCAGAGCCGAGCCTTTCGGAAGAGATCCGCAAGTGGATCCATAGCGAAGACCCTCACATTCGAGCTCTGGCCTTGAAGGCCCTTTCCACGAGTTGTGGAGATGAGATCTTGAAAATGGCTGAGTCAGCTCTCGAGGATCATGAGCCAGAGGTCAGAAGGGCGGCAGCTATGATGATGAGCTCTTGCGGGCCCAAGGTCCCCATCGAGAAATGGATTCAGCTCTTGGCAGATGAGGATGCCCAGGTGAGAGCCATAGCGAAGGAAGCCCTCAAGGGGTACTCCCATTACGGGAAAGAGCTCATAGGGTATTTGGCATCGCCATCAAGGACCACTAGGGAAGAGGTCCTGGCATTGCTGGCAGAACTCGAGGCCAAGCCCCATGAGATTTCCCAGTTTGTGAGCCTACACATAAGAAGGGCGTACGAGCTTCTCGTCTTGGGATACGAGGTTACGAGAAGAGATGGCCAATCGTTGCCAGCCATGTATCTGAAAAGACACCTCATTGAGTCCAGCGAGGGAATCCAAGAGACCATCCTCAGGGTCATTGCAGCTCAAGGAGGCGAGGAGGGGATGCCCATACTCCTGAGGGCCCTTGGGTCCAAAGACAAGAGGGAAGTGGACAATGCCCTCGAGGCACTGGAAAGCTTTCTCCATCCGGGACTGAGAAAGATACTGGTCCCACTCATTGAGCCCACATCCTTGGAAGAGAAGGTGCAATTTGCTAGGAGGCGTTTCAAGGGAATGGTCCAAGTCTCCTCCGGGGAAGAGCTTCCTCTGAGGTTAATCCGTGAGGAAGATCCAGTGACCGTGGCTCTGGGGATCTATTATGCGGGAGAATTGGGTTTGGAGGCTGAGAAGATCTTGAGGAACTTGGCTAGCTCCCAGGGGGATCATCCTTTTGTCCTGGAGGCCTTGAGCCGCTTTCAGGCCAGAGAAGAGGCCAAAGAGAAGGGCGTTTACCCAAGGCTGGATCTCCTCCAGAGGGCCCATCTGGTTGCGCAAGTTCCCATATTTTCAGCAATGCTCGTCAAGGACTTGATGGAAGTGGCATCCATAATCCTGGAGAGGAGTTGCGGTCCCGAAGAGGTAGTGGTGAGGGAGGGGGAGCCAGGCGACGCCTTGTATCTCGTAGTCGAGGGTAGGTTTATCGTTTTGAAGGCTGCCCAGGAAGGAGGTCTTGTCCCTTTGGATTGGATTGGACCAGGGGGATTTTTCGGGGAGATGGCCCTTTTCGACAGGGGGCCCAGGTCAGCTACCGTAATATCAGAAAACCAAGGGCTACTACTGAAACTCGACGGCCAATCATTCACCAGCCTAATGGAGCGAGTGCCCACCATTCCCATTCGGGTTTGCGCGGAGCTGAGCAAAAGGATAAGGACCGTCCACGGAATTCTCCTTGGGCAAAAGGCCCATCAATGACCCACTGCCCCTTTGATTTTCTGGGGTCAATCCGCCTCTCTCACCAATCTGAGACCGGTTGTGCTGTAACGACTGGCGGGATGTGCCCAATTTCTGTTGGCTGAACGGCAGAAAGTGGCATACTTGAACCAGCTTCCACCCCTTCTAACCTTGTATTGGCCAGATGGGGGGCCGGTGGGATCCCGGACCTCGCCAATGGGATAAGGACCATACCAGTCCGAGCACCATTCCCAAACGTTTCCATGCATGTCGAAAAGTCCCCAAGGATTTGGGGGGTAGGAGGCGACTGGGGCTGGGGAATCGGGCTTCAATCCCTTGGTCACCACATGGGCGACACAACTCGATGCCCCCCTTCGAGAGTTATTGTTGAACATGCCCATGGCGCAGTTGGGCTCGTCTCCCCAGTGGAACATGCTCCCAGTTCCAGCCCGGGATGCGTACTCCCATTCGGCCTCTGTTGGAAGTCTATAACGTCCCTCTCCCTTGAGATTGAGGGCCTCGACGAATCTCACGGCATCATACCAGGAGACCCTTTCCACCGGACAATTCCCTCCGCAATCCTTGAAGTGGGAGGGGTTGGATCCCATTATCCTCTCCCACTGAGACTGGGTGACCTCGGTTGTCTGCATGTAAAAGGGCCGAGTGAGGACCACTTTGTGTTGGGTCTCATCCCTGTTTCGAAATGGCTCATCCTCAGGGCTTCCCATGGTGAAGCTTCCCGGGGGGAGGAGAACGAACTTCATCCCCAGGGAATTGGTGAACACCCTGAATTGCTGGGAATCGCCAGATGCCCATCCCGTGCCATTTGCCATGATCCAGAGCCAAACAAATGCCGAGACGATCCCCTTTCCCCACATGGCATCCAGTGCCCTTCTCCTCAGACTATATACGTTGATACTCACGGCTTCAAATGTTACTCTCTGGGACCAGCTCTACTTTTAAGCATATACCAGAGAGTGCGACTGTGAAACCCATGCCAAGGGGGTGTGGAGGGAGGAGGATGTTGAAAAGGTCCATATCTTTCAAGGCCAGCCAGTTCACCGAATCCGTCATAAGGGAGATGACGCGGCTTTGCATCA
>JAPWUY010000465.1 GCA_028275295.1 Thermodesulfobacteriota bacterium
AAAAGATGTTGCATTGGTTTTTCCTTTGGTGTAAATTCGGGAACCAACTCGAACCCAAGCCATGGCCGGGAAGGCCACGGAAAAGGAGGTGGATTGGGTGAGGAAACTAAAGTTTTAGAGATCTTCGGCCGAAAAGATATTTAGGGAACTTGAGAGGCTCAATGAATCGAGTAATCCGCGGGAAGGGCTACTGAGCAACGAAGAAGATCTCAAGGGAGGTGCAAATGGGGAGGAAGATATTGAGAGGCGGCCTACTTATGGTCATATGGTCACTCACCACAACCGTGGCTTTGGGCCAGGTTTTCGAGGAAGTGGGTGCCAAGGCAGGCTCTAGCGCAGCTTCGTCGGGAATAGTGGCCTTCGCCCCGCCAGTAAAAGCTGAGGAACTGGCAGCCAAGGAGGAAGAGATCACCATCTCGGATCCCCTCGAGGGGTGGAACAGGGCCATGTTCACCTTCAATGACAGGTTCTACTTCTGGGTCTTCAAGCCTTTTGCCACTGGGTACAACGCGGTGATCCCAGAGGATTTCAGGCTCTGCTTCAGAAACGTCTTCAATAACGCGACCATGCCCGTGAGGTTCGTGAACAATCTCTTACAGCTAAAGTTCGATGGAGCTGGCATAGAACTCTTGCGATTTCTCATCAACTCCACTGTGGGGTTCGGGGGACTTGTGGACGCGGCCTCGTACATAGATTTGAGACCGAGAAACGAGGACTTCGGACAGACACTCGGCTGGTACGGTGTGGACCATGGGTTTTACTTCGTGTGGCCGTTCCTGGGCCCCTCCTCAGCGAGGGACACGGTGGGGATGATAGGTGACGCTCTGGCAAATCCCATAAATTGGCTGCTACCTGGGTTCGAGTGGGTTTTCGGAGCCAGTGCCTTCAGGTACACCAACGACCAATCCTTGAGGCTCGGGGATTACGAGGACTTGGTGAAGGCGGCCATAGATCCTTACGAGTCGGTCAAGGATGCTTACCTTCAGTACAGGAAGAAAGAGGTCGCGAAATAGGGGGTGGGAAGGGTCACACTGCGACAAGATTCATAAGAGCGCTGAGCACGGCTCTGTACGAGGGAAATCTCTTGCATGGCCCAGTGCATGAGGTGCAGGGGGACAGGTGACAGGGCTCGCACCTTTCGGGTGCGAGAAGCACTTTGGTACGGGGCCCCAGGGGATGCCAGACCATGTGATTGCTGGGACCGAATATGGCGATGGTCCTCTTTCCCAAGCAAGAAGCCAGATGCGTCACACCAGAATCGTTGCCGAGGAAGGCGAGGCTCCGAGAGAGGATACCAACGAGTTCCAGAAGACTCGAAGGCTTCATCACTTGGAAAGGCACCCGAGCGAAATGGAAGATTCGGGAGACAGCTTCCCCATCTGCCGGTCCTTCAAGGATCCTCCACAGGCCGCAATAGACTTCCTTGGAAAGATCCTCCATCACCCTGGCAAATTTCCGAGGAGGGTAATTCTTCCTGGAAGATCCGCTTCCAGGGTGAAGTGTCAATAGCTCTCTTTCCCCTTTCGATTCTCGAGAAAGAGGGGGGATGGATATCTCGAGCTTGGCTAGCTCTTTGATCCTGTCCATGGTCCATTTCATCCCCATGAATGAAAAGGGGAAACTCGATGCGTGTTGCTGATAGTCCGCAGGAGGTCTACCAGGCAATATCCAAGCCCTATTGCCGAGGATCTCCCTGAGAGAGGCGGCTATGGGATCTTCAGGGCTGGATGAGAATGAAAAGACCCCATCGTAGCTGCGAGGATCTGGCCTCAGGTGGCTGAGATGAGATCTCCAGCCCTCTCCGTAGAGAAGGTGCCATCTGGAGCCCTCATCTGGAAAGGCCTTTTCAACTATTCCCAAACCCTCTAGGAGCTCACCCTGCTCTCCACGGCAAAGGATGTGGACCTCCTTGGTGGAAAACTCATCCCTTAGGGCCCTAAGCCAAGGTATTGTGAGGACAAGGTCGCCCAGTCCGCAGATTCTTCTGACGAGTATTCTCTCGAGACTTCTGCCCCTCGGTCTCATGCTCTCTTCTCCCTGCCTTCGCCCCATAAGTCACGGACTCGTCCTCTCTCCAAGTCCCGGGCCCTAATGGGCGAAATGCTCCTCGATGGTTTAGGATCCTTCTCCAAAAGACCCTGACCTTGGGGGCCTATGTTGCGAGAACCCCCAGGGGCTAAATCCCCGACGGAGAGTCAAATTCCTCTTTGGTTTCCCCCCACTCGTCCAAAGGTACAATCAATAAAGTCCCCGCTTACCCCTCACCACAAGTCCTGCGGGCTCGGTCTCGGGACAAGGGGCTCGCTAGGAGATCTCATGCGCCCTTCTCGGGGGAGTCCCAGTTGCCCCTGGAGACCGTGGGGTGGAGATGTCCATTTATCCCATTGAGACCTCTCGATGGTCCACTTGAGCAGCTATATTCCGGGATTCCCCTTTGGCAGTGGGAAGAGTTTCCTGAGGATCCCAGGTAAGGCCCATCTTCTCCTCGATGCGGGGACAAGGCTCGGAAAATCTGGTGAGCTTTTCGGACGAGGGCTATATGTACTGGCCTCCTGAGACTTGTATGCATT
>JAPWUY010000466.1 GCA_028275295.1 Thermodesulfobacteriota bacterium
GAGGAAAGAAGTCTTAGGGCCTGCCCATGAGGGGGCTAAAGTTTTTGCGATTTTTGCCGATAAGAGGATTAGGAGGCATTGAAATCTCCTGGAGCCTAGGCCATGGGCATCACTATTGGTCAGATACAGAATCTCCTGAGCGTCTATCACAAGCAGCAGGTGCAGTCCAGGCTTGCTGAAGCGAGGATTCGTTCTTCTCGAGAAGGGGCAAGCGGTCAAGAGGAGGACAGGGTAATCATTTCGGCTGAAGCGAAAAGGCTCCAAATTTACCAGAAAACGGCTGAAGAAGTGCTGAGGAGACTCAAAGAGGACACATGGAGCCCCCTTGTGGAGGAAGAGAACCACGAGGGTGAAGATGAGCCCTCAGGCATCTTGTCAAAGCCATGAGGGCCAAGGGCACGTTCAAAGTACTCATCGCTGACGACGAGAGAGGTTTTCTCAAAGCTCTCGCCACATACCTTAGCGCCCCCCACAGAGAAATCATCACGGCATCGAGCGGGACAGAAGCCCTCGAAGTGATCGAGAGGGATCATCCTGATGTGGTCATCACGGATCTTGTCATGCCTGGATGCGACGGTCTCACTGTCTTGAGAAAGGCAACCTCAAACGGCACAGGGCCCCTCGTGATACTGATGACAGGATATGGCTCGTTGGACACTGCTGTCAGGGCCATGAAGGAGGGGGCATTCGATTACAAAGCCAAGCCCTTCCTCTTGGAAGAAATGGAGCTCTGTCTCGCAAGGGCCGAGCAATATCTGGCTCTTCTGCGGGAAAAGGAATTCCTTTCCCGGCAGAAGGAAGAGCTAGCACAAAGGCTTGAAGCCTTGGAAAGTGAACTCCTGAGGAAAGAGAGCGTTTCCAGACAATCGGGGGAGACGGAAGGGACGCTTCCAATCGTATCCTCCGAGTCAAGGCCCGAGATGGCTGCTCTCCGTTACAAAACATGGGAGCCAAGAGCACATAGCGAGGAAGATCTCGAGGTCTTGAGGAGGCTCTGGGAAAAGGGCCTTCTCACCTTCGACCAGTGGAAGAGGATAGAGAGAAGGCTCATTGGAATAGAAGATCACGGCCCTAGGAACCAGTAGGCCCAGGGTCCGAAAGAAGAGGCTGGCCATGGGCGAGAAGAAAGAGAGGCCACCGCGGGTTCTCGTTGTGGATGACGAGCCGGGGATAAGGAGGGTCCTGAGAGACATAGCGAGAAGGGCTCTCAAGGCCGAAGCCTGGGAAGCATCCGATGGGGAAGAGGCCTTGAAAATATTCGGAGAGGTCAAGCCCGATGTGGTGCTCTCTGACATAAGAATGCCGGCCATGGACGGAATAACCCTTCTTCGGACCATCAAGGAGAGGGATCCCAATGTCCCCGTCGTACTTGTCACTGGTTATCCCTCGCTGGATGTGGCCATACAGGGCATGAAGGAGGGGGCATCGGACTTTCTCACCAAGCCCTTCAGACTAGATCAGGTTCAGGTGGTGCTCGAAAAAGCCCTGAGGGAGAGAAAGCTCCTCCAAGACAACCAAGATCTCCGCCAAGAGCTCAAGCACAAAAGGGCCATGGAGAAACTCAACGAGAAGCTCCATAGAAAGGTCAAGGAGATGTCAGCCATCTGTTCCTTGGGGCAGACCATAGCAGCATTCCCCCTCAACAGGGATGCGATCCTCCGCTCCCTCGTTCACGAGGCCAGAAATGCCGTGAATGCCATGTGGGTGAACTTCCTTGTAGTGGAAAAGGGAAGATGCGTGAGCCTAGCCAAGAGCCCAGACGAAGTTGTTTCGGGGCCGAAGGACTCGGCTCCCCAGCCTTCCGCAGCCCTCTTGGACCAGGCCTCGAGGGTTAGGGCCCCCATACTCGTTCCCAAGCGCTGGAAGGCGAGCGATCCTTCGTCCTGGAGTGGGAGTTCATCTGATGGGAATCTCTCCCAGATGCTCGTGCCCCTTCTCATAAAGGGAGAACTCATAGGCATAGTGCATGTCGCGGGAAAGCTTGACGGGCAGGACTTCGATCGCCACGATCTCACCGTGGTGTCCGAGCTGGCTAAAAGGGCTGCCCTGGGCTTGGAGAACAAGTATCTTTACGAGAGCGTCTTCGAGATCCTGATGTCCACCCTCAGATCCCTCGTTTCCACAATCGAGGCCAGAGATCGCTACACCAAGCAACATTCCCAGAGGGTCACCGAGCTCTCCCTCTTGATAGCTAGGGAGATGGGATGCACCCCGGAGCAGTTGGATACCCTGAAGGTGGCTGGGTACCTCCATGATCTGGGGAAATTGGGGGTTAGGGATTCGGTTCTCCTCAAGCCTGGCCCCCTTACCGAGGAGGAGTTCGCTCAGATAAAGGCTCATCCAGTGATAGGCGAAGAGATAATAGCCCCCATAGGCTTCCTTCCGGAAGAGAGGGCCCTCGTCAGGCATCATCACGAGAGGTGGGATGGAAGAGGCTATCCGGATGGACTCAAGGGAGATGAGATTCCTTTCCTCGCGAGGATACTCTCCGTGGCTGATGTCTTCGATGCCCTCACATCGGACAGGCCTTACAGGCCTGCCATGTCCGTGGAAAAGAGTGCCTCCGA
>JAPWUY010000467.1 GCA_028275295.1 Thermodesulfobacteriota bacterium
TCCCAAGACGGCCAGATAAAGGAACTTCTGGAGATAGCAAAGTCCCTCGAGGGCCTCGTGAGACATGCATCCACCCACGCAGCAGGGGTCGTCATATCCGACAGCCCCATCGTGGAGAGCGTTCCCCTTTACAGGAGCAAGGAGGGCGAGCTCGTCACCCAGTACGATATGAAGGCCATAGAGCTCGTGGGCCTGATAAAGTTCGACTTCTTGGGCCTGAGGACCCTCACCATGATGGAGGATGTCCTGAGGCTTCTCGCCAAGAGGGGGATAAACCTGGAACTGAGAAACATTCCCCTGGATGATAGGGCCACTTACGAGCTTCTGGGGTCAGGGGATACGGATGGGGTTTTCCAGGTGGAGAGTTCGGGGATGAGGGATCTCCTCGTCAAGATGAAGCCATCGGTCTTCGAGGACCTCATAGCCCTCGTTGCCCTGTACAGGCCAGGTCCATTGGGAAGTGGAATGGTGGAGGAGTTCATAGAGAGGAAACATGGAAGGAAGCCCATAGAGTACGAGATCCCCCAGCTCGAGCCCATCCTCAAGGACACGTACGGGATAATCCTCTACCAAGAGCAGGTGATGCAGATCGCTGTGGAGCTTGCTGGATATACCATGGGGCAAGCGGACGTGCTCCGAAAAGCCATGGGCAAGAAGATAGCCAGTGTCATGCAGGAACAGAGGGATTTCTTTATTCAGGGGGCGAAGAAAAACGGGATACCAGAGGATGCGGCTTCGAGGCTATTCGACCTCATGGCCAAGTTCGGTCAATATGGATTCAACAAGTCCCACAGCGCTGCCTATGCCATGCTCACCTACCAGACCGCATATCTCAAGGCTCACTATCCCGTGGAGTTCATGGCCGCCCTGCTCACGAGCGACAAAGAGAAGACGGACAAGGTCATAAGGTATCTCGCAGCCTGCAGAAGCCGTTCCATCGAGGTCCTCCCTCCGGATGTGAACGAGAGCGATTACGACTTCTCCGTGAGCGAGGGCAAGATAAGATTCGGCCTTGGGGGGGTGAAAAATGTCGGCAGAAAGGCCATAGAGGCCATACTTCAAGCCAGGAGCAAGGGCAAGTTCCTCTCCCTGGAGGACTTCTGTAGGAGGGTGGATCTCCAGAAGGTGAACAGGAGGGTCATCGAGAGTCTCATAAAATGCGGGGCCTTCGATTCCTTCGGGGGCCACAGGGCCCAATACATGGCTGCACTGGAAGGCCTCCTGGGCGAGGCCCAAAGAGACCACAGGGCCAGAGCCAGAGGCCAGATGAGCATGTTTCCAGGCCTAGGGGAGAGTGCCCTCTCCCCAGAGAGGCTCCCCTCAGTTCCCGAGTGGGATGAGAGAGAAAGGCTGGCTTACGAGAAAGAGAGCCTCGGATTCTACGTGACTGGCCATCCCCTTCGCTCAGCAATGGGCAGGGTAGGCGCCTGGTGCAACTGCGATACTGAGAGCCTCCAGGAGATGGAGGAGAAGGCAGAGGTCAGGATCGTGGGGATGAGGAGGGAGCTGAGGGATGTCACGACCAAGAGAGGCGAGCGCATGGGTTTTTTGGTCCTCGAGGATCTCAAAGGTTCCGTCGAGGTCATATGCTTTCCCGAAGTCTACCGAAAGGCCCTTCCAGCCTTGCAGGGGGATCGTCCTCTCTGTGTGAAGGGCTCTGTGGAAGCCTCGGAGGAGACGAGGAAAATAATAGCGAGCGAAATTATGAGCGTGGAGGAAGTGGAATCTTCCCTCGCCCCTCCTCTGGATGCGGTCCTGTGGACATCCCAGCTCGAGGAAGAGGACCTCTTTGCCCTCAAGGAAATGATTCTCGAGCATCCTGGCCAGAGATCCCTCAGGCTCAAAATGGTCCTAGAAAGCGGGTACGTGGCGGTGCTGGAATTGCCCGATTCCATGAAGATTGCACCGACGGAGGTTTTCTTGACCAACCTCGAGGCCCGTTTCCGGGGCAAGGTGCAGATAGAGAAAGTTTGATTCGGCGAGGAGTGGATGGCTATCCTTGAATTCGAAAGACCTATCCTGGAGCTGGAGAAGAAGCTAGAGGCACTGAGGGTGCGAGCAGAGCTCGGGGAGGCATCTCCAGGGGAGGTCAGGAGGCTCGAGCGCCGTCTTCAGAAGCTGAGACAAAAGATAATGGGAAGCCTGACGAGGTGGCAGAGGGTTCAGCTGGCTCGTCACGTGGACAGGCCCCACTGTCTCGACTACATAAAGGGTATGCTGGAGGAGTTTGTGGAGCTCAGGGGAGACAGACTGGGCCACGACGATCCTGCAATAGTCGGGGGACTGGGACGTCTCAGGGGGATTCCTCTGGTGGTAATAGGTCACGAGAAGGGTAGAACCCCCCAAGAGAGGATTCAGAGGAGATTCGGGATGCCCCACCCAGAGGGGAACAGAAAAGCGCTGCGACTCATGAACCTGGCTGAGAGGTTCTCGAGGCCCATCCTCACCCTCGTGGACACACCGGGAGCATACCCGGGTATAGAGGCTGAGGCCAGGGGTCAGGCGTGCGCCATAGCTGAGAATCTCCTGAGGTGGTCCACTTTGAAGGTGCCATCCGT
>JAPWUY010000468.1 GCA_028275295.1 Thermodesulfobacteriota bacterium
ATCTCCACCATGGTGGGAAGGTTCCAGGAAATCTTCGACCCCACCATGAGGAAGAGGGCTCAAGAGATGGGCCTGAGCATCCTCGAGGTCGTCACCCTCGCTTCTCTCGTGGAGAAAGAGACTGCCATCGCGGAGGAAAGGCCCATTGTTGCCGCTGTCTTCCACAAGAGGTTGAGAATGGGAATGAGGCTCGAGAGCGATCCTTCGGTGATATATGGCATGGAGAGCTTCGACGGAAAGCTCACGAGAAAGGATCTCCTCTCACCCCATCCTTACAACACTTACCTCCACTGGGGCCTGCCTCCAGGCCCCATCTGTAGCCCAGGTAAAGAGGCCTTGAGGGCAGTCCTCTTCCCGGCTGATTGCGACTTTCTCTACTTTGTCTCGAGAAACGATGGGACCCACCACTTTTCCCGCAACCTGAAGGAACACATGGAGGCCGTGAGCCAATATCGAAGGAGCCGCAAATAGAAAGGGGACCGAAGCGTTCCTGTAAGCCGAGTTCTGTAGCCTCCCGGGGCTTGTTGAGGAGGCTCGCGGTCATTCCTCTGGGGACTCGGTTACCCGAGTCCTCTAGCGACCTTACCCGAAGGGTCCAGGCGGGCCACCCTCCCTCCGTCCTCGACGGAGAACCCTTCCTATTCGGTCTTGCTCCAGGTGGGGTTTGCCGAGCCCCTCGGTCGCCCGAGGAGCTGGTGAGCTCTTACCTCACCGTTTCACCCTTGCCCGCCGAGGGCGGGCGGTTTGTTTTCTGTGGCACTTTCCTTCCCGTCGCCGGGACTCCGCGTTACGGAGCACCCTGCCCTGTGGAGCTCGGACTTTCCTCCCACCCCGAACCGCCCAAGGCAATCGGGATGAGCGACCGCGCGGAACGCTTCGGCCCCACCACTAGCTTAGGGCTTCTTGACGCCCTTTTTCAAGTGATCTCTCACAGCCTCCCTCGCGAGATTGTCGGCCTGCATGTTCCATTCCCTCGGAACGTGCACCACCTGGCACTCCTCGAAACTCCCGAGCAGTTCCATGACCTTTCTGTGGAGCGCTGCCAAATGCCGCTTCCTCACCTTGTAAAGACCCAGGATCTGTCTCTGCATGAGCTCGGAGTCCGTATGGATCCTGAGCCTCTTGTACCCCCTTTTCCTGGCCTCTTCCAAGGCCTTGAGCATTGCCTTGTACTCGGCCACGTTGTTCGTGGTTCTCCCCAAGAATTCCTTGATATGGCCCAGCCATACCCCATCACCAGTGAAGAAGACGACCCCGAGGCCCGCAGGCCCTGGGTTTCCCCTGGATGCCCCATCCACAAACACGTGTACGAGCTCTTCCCTTTCCGTCTTGTCCTCGCTCAGTTGTGCTCCTCCAGGGTCCCCTCGTGGTAGAGGAATCGCTGACAGAAGGGACACTGAGCCATGGGCTTGCCCTTCAGGATCTCGTTGTAGAGCTGCGGAGGAATGTTGACATAACACCCTTGGCAGATTCCTCCATCTACCTTGACCACTGCCAATCCTCCACGGCTCCTGGCAACCCTCTCGTAGATCCCCATCCATGGAGGCTCGATTCGGGAGGCAACCTCTTTCCTCAAGAGCTGGACCTTGGCCTCCTCGGAATCGAGCTTCGCCATCTTTTCCTCGAGCTCCTTTTTTCTCGCGGATATAGTGGCCTCCCTCTCAGCCACCTCCGCCTCCAGGGATTTGAGCTCCTCTGTCCTCCTGTCCATCTCGTCCATGAGAAGGAGGATTTCCTCCTCGAGGTCGCTATTGGCTTTCTTGGCTGCCTCTATCTCCTTGAGAAGGGCCTGATACTCCTTGTTGGTCTTGACCTCGAAGATCCTCCCCTGAGCCTTCCGGAGTTTCTCTGTCTCGACCTCGAGATCCTTCTCCTTCCTCCTTCGCCTCAACTTGAGGGAGTTGAGCTCTTCCCTCGCTTGCTCGAGGCGCCTCTTCTCCGCCTCCAGTTCCTCGTTGAGTCTTGTGAGCTCTTGGGGGATCCTCTCCCGAAGTTTTCCTATCTCCGCAATGCGAGAGTCCAATCTCTGGAGCTCCAGAAGATACCTCATGCCGCTGTCCAAATGAAGCCTCCGTCCAGTCGAAATTCTTCTCCCGGGCGCTCAAGGCACCCAAAATGGATCCTTCTCGCCTTGGAACTCGAGGACCTCCAATCCCCAGTTCCTCTCCTCAGAGACCTCTCTCAGGCTATGGGCTAGCCAGGAGACCAAGATCCTCTCGGTGGCGAAGTGCCCGGGGTCTATCACGGCCAGACCCATGGCCTGGGCTTGGCGGGCATCGTGATATTTCACGTCTCCGGTTATCAATGCATCTGCTCCGGCCCTTTTGGCCTCCTCCATCAGGGAGGATCCGCTCCCGCAGATCACAGCCACCTTCCTGATCATCTTCCGTGGATCACCGACGATCCTCGATGGACCCAGTTCTCCGAAGACGATCTTGCAAAGTTCCTCGAGGGTGAGTGGCCTCTCCAGGTCTCCTATCCTTCCAAGGCCGCACCCCAGTGTCTCCAGGGCCGAGAGTCCCAATTTCCTCGCCAGGAGGTCATTGGGGCCTCCC
>JAPWUY010000469.1 GCA_028275295.1 Thermodesulfobacteriota bacterium
AAGGAGAACTCCCGAATGAGGTTCTTCTCCAAGGTGTTCGCGGACATGGGGGACCAGCAAGACCTCAAGCTCGATTTCTCCACATTCTCAGCGCATATGAGAAACCTGAGGGAGATCCTCCGTCAGGCAGACGAGGATTCTCTCGTGCTTCTCGATGAGATCGCTGGCTCCACAGATCCCCAGGAAGGGGCTGCTTTGGCCTTGGCCGTGCTGGAAGAGCTCCTGAGGAGAGGAGTCACAGTTGTGGCCACGACCCATTATCCCCAAATCAAGGCCTGGGCCCAGCAGACTGCCGGAGCTCGAAACGGGGCGATGGAATTCGATTGGGAGAGGATGGCTCCCACTTACAGGCTCATCCAGGGAATTCCTGGGCAGAGTTGGGCCCTGGAGATAGCGAGGAGGATGCTATTGCCCCAGGAGGTTCTCCTGGAGGCGCAGAGGCGATTGAAGGCAGACGATGTGAAATTGGACGCGCTTCTCAGAGATGCCGAGATGAGAAGGAGGGAGGCTGAGCTGGAAAAGGAGAGATTCGAGATACAGAGGCGGGATCTCGATAAATTGGTGGAAAAGCAAAGGGAGGCATTGGCCCAGCTTCTCGCCGAGAAGGAGGCCTTCTCCAGGGAGAAAAGACAGAGGCTCAACCGAGAGCTTCAGGAGGCTAGAAAAAGAATAAAGGAGATCCTCGCCGAGGCAGAGGAGGCGAGGGAGAGGCGAAAGATCCTAGAAGCCAGAAGGGAATTGGATAGCATTGCTCGGGAGGGTGTGGGCCAGGCCCTCAGGCTCGGTGAAAAGCTCCCTCTCGGGGATGTGAGGCCGGGGGACCTAGTGGAGGTATTGCCCCTGGGCCAGAGGGGTGTTCTCCTGGACGATCCTGCCTCCTCCAAGGGAAAGCTCAGGGTCCAGGTGGGGAAGATGGAGATTCTCGTGGATAGGGATTCCCTGGGAGGGGTGAGCCCGAAGGAGGTGCCTCAGCCTGGCCCTTCCCCCCTGGTCAGGGTGGAGATATCCAGGGAAGATATTCCCAGGGAGCTGGACCTGCGGGGAATGAAAGTGGAGCAAGCCCTGGAAGAGCTGGGAAGGTATCTGGACCGAGCCCTCTTGAGCTCCATCGAGGAAGTGAGGATAATCCACGGTCACGGAACTGGTGCCCTGAAGAGGGCTGTGAGAGAGTGGCTCCTCGGGTGCCCTTGGATCCAAGGCTTCAGACCTGGTGGACCAGGGGAGGGAGGAGATGGTGCGACTGTGGTGAAGGTCAAGGTGGCGGGGAAAGAAGGGCCTGGGGGAGGAGATTCCTTGGAAGTCCCTCTCTAAAGGGGCAAATGAGACGGAAGGACTCCTCGAGGGAAAACCGCTGGGTCCACTCGGGTGTGGGGCTCGGAATATCTCCAGAGCCCTTTGGCCCAGGAAGGCGGACTGACCCCCTCCAGTGATCCTGGCCAGAGGTGTGCACGTTCTCTGGAAGGGTCCGAGGGAAGAGAAAAAAGATGAGGAGGAATGGGATAGATGATGGATGCGAGCCAAAGTGGAAAGATCAAGAACCCTGTCAAGATCCAGGACAACACCTTCAGGGATGGTCATCAGTCCCTTTTCGCAACCAGGATGAAGACCGAGGACATGGTCCCAGTTGCGGAAGAGATGGACAAGATGGGCTTTTGGGCTATGGAGGTTTGGGGCGGAGCCACTTTCGATACCATGCACAGGTTTCTCGATGAAGACCCCTGGGACAGACCCAGGATCCTCAAGCAATACATAAAGAGGACGCCTTTCTCCATGCTCCTCAGAGGTCAGAACCTGGTGGGATACAGGAACTATCCTGACGACGTTGCCAGGGCATTTGTGGAGAAGGCATGCGAGGTGGGGATAGACATCTTCAGGATCTTCGATGCCTTGAACGATTTCAGGAACTTCAAGACCTGTGTGGAAGTGGTAAAGGCCAATGGGAAGCACTTCCAAGGGGCCATCTGCTATAGCCTCACGGAGAGGCGCATGGGGGGAGAGGTTTTCAACCTCCAATACTATCTCGACAAGGCAAGAAGACTTGAGGACATGGGAGCAGACTCCATATGCATCAAGGATATGGCCGGGCTCATATCCCCTTACGATGCATACGATCTCGTAAAGGCCTTGAAGGAGACTGTCTCGGTTCCCATCCATCTTCACACCCATTACACATCTGGAATGGCCAGCATGGCTTACCTCAAGGCAGTTGAGGCTGGAGTGGATATCTTGGATTGCTGCATGGCACCATTCGCCCTGAGGACATCCCAGCCAGCTGTCGAGCCCATAGTGGCAGCCCTTTATGGAACTGAGAGGGATACTGGTCTCGACCTGAAGGCCCTTCTTCATCTCAGCGCCAAACTCGAGCCCATAGCCCAGAAATACTCCCACCTTATGGACACAACCAGGGTGGCTGTGATAGACGTCGGGGTTCTGGAGCACCAGATCCCAGGTGGGATGATCTCCAATCTCGTCAGTCAGCTCAAGGAGACCAACAATCTCCACCGACTGCCAGAGGTTTACGAGGAGCTTCCCAGGGCTAGGAGGGAGCTGG